>JAZLCB010000333.1:0-3520 GCA_045614005.1 Clostridia bacterium | reverse complement strand
TCCCACTCCTATTTCCCACCTTGAGAGACTTTCTACAAAGCTTGGCAATGTTCAGCTTTACGCTAAGCGTGAAGACCTCAACCATTCAGGTGCCCACAAGCTTAATCACTGTATGGGTGAAGCACTTCTTGCAAAATATATGGGCAAGAAAAAAGTTATTGCAGAAACAGGTGCCGGTCAGCACGGTGTAGCTCTTGCTACTGCTGCTGCGTATTTCGGTCTTGAATGCGATATTTATATGGGTAGTGTTGACATTGCTAAACAAGCTCCTAATGTAGCTCGTATGAAAATTTTGGGCGCCAATGTAATAGAGGTTACTGAAGGCTTGGCAACTTTAAAAGAAGCAGTAGATGCTGCATTTGCGGCGTATGCGAGAGAGTATAAGGACTGCATTTACTGTATCGGTTCTGTACTTGGTCCTCATCCGTTCCCAATGATGGTGCGCGATTTCCAAAGTGTTGTTGGTATTGAAGCTCGCGAACAGTTTACTAATATGACAGGTCATTTGCCCGATGCAGTTGTTGCTTGTGTTGGCGGCGGCTCTAATGCGGCAGGTATGTTTGCCGGGTTCCTTAATGACCCTGTTGAGCTGTATGGTATCGAACCATTGGGCAGAGGCGAAAAATTGGGCGACCACGCGGCAAGTCTTAAATACGGTAGTGAGGGTATTATGCACGGCTTTAACAGCATAATGCTTAAAGATGAAAATGGTGAGCCTGCACCTGTATATTCAGTGGCTTCGGGACTTGACTATCCGTCCTCAGGTCCTGAACACGCATTTTTGCATGATTTAGGTCGTGTAGAGTACGATGTAATCAACGATGAGGAAACTATTGATGCTTTCTTCGAACTTGCTCGACTTGAGGGTATTATCCCTGCCATTGAAAGTGCACATGCGGTAGCTTATGGTATTAAGCTTGCTAAAAAGATGGGCAAGGGCTCTGTTCTTATCAATCTTTCGGGTAGAGGCGATAAGGATATGGATTATATAATCGAAAAGTACGGAATCAGATAAAATATCGAAAATTATAAAGATTTTATACTTGACTTTATTGGCGATTTGCCTTATAATAGACAAGTCGCCAATAAAATATGCTGCTATGGCTCAGGAGGTAGAGCGCATCCTTGGTAAGGATGAGGTCACCAGTTCGACTCTGGTTAGCAGCTCCAAAAAACTCCAAGTCTTCGGACTTGGAGTTTTTTTATCCAAGCCGACAGGCTTGGTATATCATCAGCCGTTAGGCTGTATATCATCGCCGAAGGCGTATATCATCACGCTTTAGCGTGTATTTCTGTCGGCTTGATGATATACAACTTCTTGCGGAGTTGATGATATGCAATTCCTGCGCAATTGATGATATACAATGCTTAGCATTGATTTAGTTGTATTTTTATGCTATAATACACCCAAGGTGGTGATTTTATGAATAAAAAAGTTATTTTAATTTCAATCGACGGAATGAGACCGGACGGATTAAAGGCTTGCGGCAATCCGTACCTTAAAGAACTTGAAAATGTGTGTAGCTACACATATAATGCCAGTTCTATGAATCCTTCAGTAACTTTTCCGTGCCATTTTTCTATGACTCATTCTGTGACACCACAGCGTCATGGTATTCTTACGAACACCTATGTACCGCAGGTTCGTCCCGTTACCGGGATTTTTGAGAGAATTAAAGCAGCGGGTGGAGTTTCTGCAATGTTTTACGGTTGGGAACCGCTTAGGGATATTGCTTCCCCCGGCTCTTTGAAATTTGCTACATATATTAATGCGTATATGCAGGAAAGCGGTGATACTCTTCTCACAGATGAAGCCGAAAGACTGATTGATGCGCATAAACCAGACTTTGTTTTTCTGTATATGGTGGAAACTGATGAAAAAGGTGGTCACGATAACGGATGGATGAGCGAAGAATACCTTAGAAGAATCAACATTGCAATCGAAAATGTTAAGAGAATTATAGAAAAGTTTGGGGACGAGTATTCTGTTATCATTATGGCAGATCACGGTGGCCACGACCGTTCTCACGGTACGGAGCTTCCCGAGGATATGACTATTCCGTTGTTTTTTTATGGACCGGATTTCACACCGGGTCAAAATATAAAAAATGCTTCTCTTTTGGATATTGCCCCTACGATTGCGGATATTATGGACATAGGAAGCGATTCGGATTGGGAAGGAAGAAGTTTTGCAAATAAATAAAGAAAATCAGGTTTTTAGACCGGTTCCATTTTGAGTGTCGGTCCCAAAAATCCCGTTCACGAAAGTGGGCGGGATTTTTGCTTTTTATTCTTTACTAAAAAAAATGCAACAGTTTTTTGAAAACAGTCAGTGATAGGCAGAATGAATATATATTTGGCAAATCTCTGACTTGCTCTTTTAATTTTATAATGATATAATTGCTTTTAGGAAGGTGGAGCATTATGAATTGCAAAACGATTAGTAAGATTTTTTCTGAAACGTCTTATGTCAGAGTTGGCGGAACTAAAGAGGAAAAGAAATGTGCGGAATATATTAAATCGCTCTGCTATGATATGAATATTGATGCAAAATTGGAACCTTTCTCGGTTGTTATGTATGATACACAATATGTAAAATTGGTTGTTGATGGCAAGGAAATCCCTTGCAAAGGGTATTGGGGAGTATCAAACGGTAGTGTCAAAGCAAATCTTTATTACCTCAAAAATATTGATGATATTTCATTGAAAAAATGCAAAGGAAAAATAGTATTGACCGATAAATCTGTCGGATATAATCTATATGATAAATTGGTTGAAAATGGGGCAAAAGGATTTATTACATATAATGGTAATCGAGCCTTTAATGATAAAGATATTGACCAACGGGAAATATGGTTTGAAACTGCCTATAAAAATTATATTCCAGGCGTAAATATTCACATAAGTGATGCCTTTGATATTGTTAAATTTGATGGAAAACCTGCGGAAATTGAGATAGAGCAGAAAGCGTATATGGCAGAGTCTTATAATGTGATAGCCGATATTAAAGGTGAAACTGATGATATGATTGTTGTATCAGCGCATTATGATACAACAGCACTTTCGTCAGGTGCTTACGACAATATGTCGTCATGTATCGGACTTTTACACCTTGCTGAGCATTTTTTAAAGAATCGTCCAAAACGTACTATTAGGCTTTTGTGGTGCGGCAGCGAGGAGCGCGGTTTGTTAGGCTCGATGGAATATTGTAATGCCCAAAAACACCAAACCGACACAACAATTTTAAATATAAATTTGGATATGTTGGGTGCAGTTATGGGTGAATTTGTTGCTTTTTCTTGTGTAAATCAAGATATGGCTGACTTCATTGAAAACTTTTTGAAAAAACATAGATTTGGCGGCGATGTTCGGTATGCGATTCGTTCGAGCGATTCAAATTCTTTCGTGCGTTTTGGAATACCTTCTGTATCATTTGCGCGGTATGCTCCGTCAGGTATAGCTCCAATTCATACAAGATATGATACGGCGCAATGTGTGTCAGCAAAACAACTTTTAAAAG
>JAZLCB010000332.1:0-1447 GCA_045614005.1 Clostridia bacterium | reverse complement strand
GAAGTCGTTCATTATACCCAAATATGCCACCTGTAATAAGCTCTACTGGTTGCATATCACTAATCTTAAGCATTGTGTCTGAATGTTGAACCATACGGTCGCTATCCAAGATACCTCCGCTTAAATCTAAATCTACCCAATTGTTTGCTTTGATGTCCTTAAACGCAATAGTCTTTACTTGATACAGTCCAGCAATGTCAGATATTTCTTGCAGAATCTCTTTGTTACTTTTCATGTCTGGCGTAAAGCTACCGCCACATGCCGATTTATACATCTTGTAATTACCCGAGCATGTTTTTTCACAAAAGAAGAATCCGTCATATTTGTCTTTTTTGTTCCCGGAGTAGTTACTCTTCATCACAACACCCACCGCATCCTTGTTCTTATAAGGGCTAATAACAGGGGAAATGAAAAGACATAATGTATCTACCTCATCTTTGTATTTTTCAAGAATCTCTCCGTTTACCCTGAATGACAAAACATTAGCCGAGGCATGAGATATTCTGAATCCACGGTATTCTGCTTCTCTATCTATTGTACCTGTATAACTTCCGTGATTATATAAAGCGTACTTGGTGCAGTAAAGGGATGGCTGCTGTATGGCGGTCTGACTTGTAGTTAAAATTAACGCTTCGTCTGCCTTATAAGATTCTGTATAGCCTTTCTTATATGAACTCGTAATTTGACGGATTATGCATTTGTCATCAGATGTAAGTGTCTCAATATTTGCATTCTCTCCTTCCGCAATATCTTCTGGCTCTCTATCATCTGTCTCCCTCATACTCCAGATTTCGTCAAATACTTCTTCTTGTGAAACCCCTCCGTCCACTCCACGGTTTGCATAACTGAACATATCGAGCATAAAGGTATCGGTAGGTTTCTTGACATAATCTACTACAGAGCTTATCTTTTTTTCGAATAGGTCATCTTTGGTATATATCTCAGGTGCTCCCATCAGCATGATAGGGCTCGCCATCATATACTGCGGAGAACTCGCATCACTACCTTTTTTGCGATAAGCAGCAGCTACAAGGACATACCCTGTAACTCCACCCATGAACCGAACACTGTCTAATAGAGCAACAGCATCCGACCCAACACTACCAAGCTCCCTAACATAGTTTGAAGCAGCTTCTTTATCCTCCTGCTGTGTATTTGAATCGGTATAGTTTTTATGTACTTTCACATATCTCCCACTGGAGTACACAGTTTTACCATCATATATACCTCTTCTTACTTTGAAATCCACACTTGGCAATATTGCTTCTCCATCTGGTTTGGTATAATATCCTTGAAGGTCGTTCTGATTTTCATACTGTCCATTCTTCCAAAGCCAATGCTCTATTCCATTTTCTTTTGTAAGGATGTCCATTCTATTTCCGATGAACACTATATCTAAAACCGTTCTTTGGTCATAGATTTTTATTTCTTCTTCCTTTTCTAAAAT
>JAZLCB010000331.1:0-2216 GCA_045614005.1 Clostridia bacterium | reverse complement strand
GAAAAAAGAACATCGCCTGAATTATATACACCGATAGATTCGCCGTTTTTGAACAACTCTGTAATGAGATTTTGCTCGGAGAAGAACACAGCTACATCCTTATTTACTGCTTCTTTGTTGTTAGCACCATCTATGGTGAGTTCGGGGAAAGTAGTATCTATTGTAAAATTATAAACAGCCTTATAACCGTCAAAGTTCTCAACCGTAACAACATATACGCCATCTTCTGTGAGCTTGCTTCCGTTTTTGTAGCTGATTTCAGCTCCGTTTTTTGTTACAATAACACTTGCTTCATCATACCATTCAAAAGCAACCTCGTTATTTGTATATCCGTTATTATCCACACCTATGAGTGCGACTTCGGGCGGAGCTTGAACATAGTTGAATTCTGCCGAAACAGTATCTATGCCTGTACGGAATTCATCTGTAACAGCTACCTTGTAAAGACCGCTTGTTATAAAAGCATATCTGAATCGATTTATAGAAATGGTTGTACTGAAATCATCACTATCAAGCTTTACCCAAGTTTCTCCGTTATCGGTGGATTTGAGTATTTCAAGAGTTTGTATATTGCTTTCGGCATCTTCGCTCTCGATGATTATAATATCGAGTATTTTATTTTCTGTATTGTTTAAGATCTCAACTTTAGGAGCGTTAAGAGATATACAGAATTTAAATTGGCTTGAATAGCCTGCGTGGTTAACTGAAACAATCGAATATGTTCCACTTTCAGTTATGGATAAAATTTCGCCTATACTGAAATGACCTATAAGCCTATGGTTTTCATCGTAAGCAGAGAACATTGCCATTTCATCGTACATGTCTGATATACTTATCGATACCGTGTCTTTGAAATAATATATTCTATCATAGGTTGCGGTATTTTCGCTTCCGTTACCTACGGTGTAATGAATATTAGGAGTAGAACGAACAATCGTGAGGTTATACTCACAGGTGTTTCCCCAGCTATCAGATACAGTAAGAATATGTGTACCTTCTATTTCTATGATTTTGTAGGATATACTTTCTCCGTTGAGAGCTGCACCGACATTTTCTCCGATAGTTACGGAATTAGCGAGTATGGTTTTACTATCTGAAAAAGAGAAGAGATTTTCTCCATCGGCAATATCAGAGGGAGCTTTTTGCCAATAGTAGTATGATTCAATGCCAACCTTTGCATGTTCGGTTATGACAGCATTGAGTCGTTCTTCGGTGAAATAAGCGACCCACTCGTCGGGATTGCCTGATTTTTTGTAGATAAAATATTCGCCATTTACTGCATTAACAGCATCAAGCGCATCCATAGGTATGCCTGCATCCCAAGACTCTGACTTCCATTCACCCTTGCGAACATATGTGCTTTCTCGCTCTTTTGCAAATTCAAGTGCATTTTCATAAGAAGAAAAGGCATAAAAGTTGCCGTCAGCATCAAAGGCTTCATAATATTCTTTCTGAAGGGTATTAGTTAAAACATTTTTCTTTGTTGAGGTGAACTCGGTTGTCCAAGTGTTGCCTGCGCTATCGGTAACGAGTACCTCATATACTCCTGTATCGATGGTGTAAACAGTTGAGCCTTTGGTGTACGCCTTTCCGTTGATTGTAACGCTTTTTATTGGTGCATAGAGATTTGCATCGCCGTCTGTCCAAGTTATCTGTACATCGCCGTTAGTGATATTATTGGTCGCATTGGAAACATTGACCGTCTTGATGGTACGGTCAATAATCAAAGTGTAATTACCAGTATTATTGCCTGCGGCATCAACGGCATAGAATATATACTTGCCGGGGTTGTGGAATTCAGTTCCCGATATATATTCTGCAAATGATGTACTGTTTGGAACTTTAACATAGCACTTTTCGTTTGACTTAAAGCTTATATACTTACCATTCGTATAGGAATTATTACCTATTGTTTTTCCGTCGGTATAAAGCTGTGCCGTAGGCTTTACTCTGTCTATGATTATGGTGTAGGTGCTTGATGTGTTACCAGCTGTATCCGTTGAATAAAAGCTATATGTTCCTTCTGCCGTTAACTGTGTACCTGAAGTATATGCCGTATAGGAAGAAGCACCGGGCTTCTTTACATAGGTGTTTGCGAGTCCTATATTATCACTCGGAACAAATTTTATATAGCTCGCATTGGTTGCTGAGCCCGATGATATCGTGGAGCTACCAGCATAAATAGTTCCTGTCGGCTTGGTTTTATCAAGTGTTAT
>JAZLCB010000330.1:0-6247 GCA_045614005.1 Clostridia bacterium | reverse complement strand
GTCTATTCCACCGCCCGCTTGCCATGCAAATACATAAACGAGATCGCCCGACTCGTAATTTTCGGGTTTTTCAAGGTCTACCCTGCACTCTGTTCTGCCTGCATTTGCACTTTGGTTCTTGGTATAGGTAAGTGTCTGCTTTAAAACATCACCTGTTTTGTTGTAGAGTGTTGCTATGATGTCATAGGAAGCACTCGCCTGTGTTCTGTTTACAAATACATATGTCATGTATGAAACGGAAGCAAAATCATCCATATCGGTGATTTCCTTGTCGTTTGCATCGTAGAAACAAATGTTTTCTATCTTGTAGTTATCGTAGCCTACAGTAAAGAATCCTGTGTTTGTACTTGACCAGTCATCGCCCATTTCCTTGGAGTCGTTGATGGCTGTAACTGTCCAGTAGTATTTCTTACCGTTTTCAAGCCCTGTGATATCTGCACAGTTTTCGTATGCATTAACTTCGCCTGAAGCAACAGGAGTACCTGTCATTTTGGCATTGTCGTATACAGCATATTCATATCTGTCGGCATAAAGCGCTCTTGTCCACGAAAGTGTTGCTGTACCGTCGTCGGACTCAATCTTACGGTTTACAGGATATGTGAGATAGAAGCTCTTGTCGTCATCTCTTTCTTCCCAGAACTCACCAACAAGACCTATGCTGTCCATATCGAAGCCTTCTTTGAGTTGGAAGTCGGAAGTGAGCGAGCTGCCTAATTTAGCGATAAGTTCATCACTCAATGTGTAATCGTGGTTATCCATATCGGTAAACCATTCTCCGCTATCAAGGTTGGTTTTGATTGATAAGTACTCGGAAGATTTGCCCTCATTTTGCACAGAGATATCTGTGTTTTGGGCAGAAGAAGCATATGCAATAAGAGAGTTCTTGCCTGAATTTGTAGTTTTAAGCTTTACATGTGCTTCCGAATAAGGAGTTGAAACACCAAAATGAACATTGCCCTCCGCTATGTTGTTATCCGAATAGAATTTTCCGCCTTCAATCTGATACAAATCAGCTTTCAATTCTCCCAGCTCAGGATACTTGCTAATCATGGCATCGGTAAGATAAGTAGCGGAAAGACTGTCATGAGTAGTCTTATAGTTACCAGTAAGATTCCCAACTTTCGAGCGTCCATCGAAGTCTAAGTACTCTTCATTTCCTCTTGCGGTAAAGATAGCGCCTAACTTTGTACCATAAACTATATTATTTTTTATGACACTGTTTTTACCATGAGCCTGAATAGCTCTTGTATCAACATTCTTAGCCTTATTTACAATAATATTATTTTCCGCTGTCTGACCGGAAAGAAGGTCATCCCAGTAAATACCAACAGTTGAACTAGAGCTTGCGGGCTTTAATGTATTGTCAAAATCATGGATGTAGTTGTACTCCAATTTATTGGCTGCCATGTTGAGTCTTCCGGGAGAATATATAACGCCTGCATCACCCATGTATCTCAAAACATTGTAGAACTCATTGTATCTTATCTGTGTTCCGAGTCCTTCGTACATCAAGGCTTCGGCATATGGCGAACCATGAACAACATTGTTCTCTATAACATCATCTACCGTGGTGATTTTGCTTCCTGAGGAAATATTTCTTATAACTATTTCATAATTGCCGTGTGCACCATGCGAACCGGATGTACCGCAATAGTAGAAGTGGTTATTGGCTATGATGTTTTTACTTTCTTTTAATCCTGCAATGCTGACATCAGCACCATCAGGCATATACACACCGTTTGTTAATATGTAACGGAATATGTTGTTTTTAATAACATTATGTGTTCCTTTTTCTATATGTACACCCTTGTGTGCCTGTTCAATCACACACTCTTCGATATGTACATTGTCTGCAGTATTAATATCAATAATACCATCAATGTTACGGTTGCCTCTGAATGTGAGGTTTTTAAATGTAATATTGGATAGTGGATTATTTTCATCTGCATATACAAGTGCATCCTTGGATACAGCAAGCTCCAAAACATTGGATTGAGATTCTGAAGGCATGTAGTAATACATAATCATGGATTTTGTATCTACAAACCATTCGCCGGGAACATCTATAGCTTCAAGGAAGTTGTTTACGGTAAAACGAACAAAATCTGTTCTGAATATTTCAGGAGACTTCTCTTTTCTATGAATTCCCATGTAAATGGGTTCCGCAAAAGTAAATGTATTTCCATTTATTTTGGGAGCAGGTATGGCTACTCTGGTGAGTTTACCATCTTCTTTATCATATGCCGCCGCCATTTCTGCAACATAATCACGAGTCCAGTCTTTTGACTCATTAAAGAAGCCTTCCAAATACATATAGGGACTTACAGTCCAGTTGGAGACATCATCGTTTAAAAAGCTAGCCCAGTACTTATTATTGCCGTCTTTGGTTTGATAAGCAAGATCTCCCTGAACAACTGTTGTCTCATAGTATCCCGAGTTTGGCCACCTAGCAATAGTCTGTGGCTTGCCATCAAGGTATACAGCAGCCATAAGTGTATCTGTAGGCTCAGTGCCGACATCCTTTCTTCGAGATAACATAAAACCGGACTCTGTAATGCCATATTCTTCGCCAAGATCTATCTGATACACATAGTCTCTTGCATTTACATCAAGCCTTGCAAGTATATCCGTTTTGGATACCTTCTTGAATTTGGAAAACGGAATTTCTATGGTGTTTTTGATAACTGTATCTTCTACATCGCCATCACCTACATAAGTAAGACGGATATCACCCTCGGGGCTTACTTTCGCGGGGATTTTGTCGTATGTACCCTCACAGAGTACAATCTCACCGCTGTAACCATTTTCTTCCATCTGTTTAGAATAAGCTGCCTCTGCAGCATCAATGGTTTCAAATGCTCTTGATTTTTTCAAGCCATCGTTAGCATCATCTCCATTGTCAGGATCAACATATAATGTAAGAACTCGTTCGCTGGGATTAATTTTTCTTCCTGTTACACTGCCTGCATAGTCAATCACCAAAAGACCTTCATATAATCTCTCGGTTGCATCAAGAATTTCCCATACATACGAACCGTCTTTTTCTACAGGGACATCTGTTATTGCTTTTGTAACAGCAGTCATTCCTTCATTATTATAATCCTCAAGGTCATAGCCTGATTTAAGGATAAACATATCTAATGTTTCATATCCTTCTGCATATGTAACCTCGCCCTGCAATACAAGCTTAAAGGCATCTATTTCTGCATTTTTATTTATATTTGCAACATCGCCGTTATAGGCAATGTATATTGCATCTGTCTTCTTTATACCGGAAACCTTAAATGTTTTTGTATACGCACCATTGGAAGACACATTTGCATAACCAATATATTTAACCGTTTCGCCGAACTGCTCAGTTGTTTTAACTTCAACAAAATCGTCGTAATTCTTGCCGTCTGCGGGAATTACTATGAACACCTGGCCTGCACTTGCAACATAGCTATCCACATGGCCGTTTATGCTGACAACATCCGTGTTTTCATTTATATTTACCGTTGTTTCGGTTGCGGCAAATGTAAAGGCAGGACAAAATGTGGATATTATACTTATTATAAGTACAAGACTTATAAGGGTTTTATTTAACCTTTGCACAGTTCCACTCCTTTACTCAAAAATCACACTCATAATTGTGTTCATTGTTGCCATGCCGTCCCAGATGTAGCACTTAGCGTAGTGTTCGCCTTCTTCGTACTCATCCCACTGGTCGATTACGGTTGCATCATCGCCCATAGCAACATCGATTTCCTGGATTGCGATATCGAGCATCTTGCCGTTTGCATCATAGAGACATACGGACATAATACCCTTTATACCATCTTCAATCTTGTTGTTCTGAATTGTTGCCTTAGCTGTATACTTACCGCTTACATAGTTAATGTCGAGCTCGGTAATTTCCATATCGGGCATTGTTGTTTCAAAGCTTGAAGATATGAACATGTAGTCTGTAGCATCACCTGTAAACTTAACGCTTACGGGAAGTACCTTGTACTGTGATCTGTAAGCCATGGGCTCGTCAAGCTTAACTATAACGCTGTTAGCATCAGCCTCGTCTACGGAAACTGTGTAGTTATTTGTAAGATCGTCGTTTACATATACTTCTACAGCATCGGTAGAAAGAGAAGCGGGATCTACGGGCTTCTCGAATGTAAGCTTGATTTCGTCTGATATTGCAACATCTGTAGCACCGTCTGCAGGTGTCATGGTGTAGTTTGCTCTTTTGTATTCCTTAACTTTTGTTACACGGATATAATCAATGTAATAAGTCTGACCGGAGACAAAGCTGATATGCATGCATCCGTATTTACCGGCAGTAACAGCCTCAGAATAAATATAGCTTGCATATGCCGAAAGGTCATTGCCTGCAAAGAGCTTCATTTTTCTGTCGCTTGTGGACATAAAGCTGAAATCAGTAAAATCTGTTGTATTCCAAAAGCTTCCGGTGGAGCTTACACCGGGGTTCTGATTTATGTAGCTTCCGCTAAAACCTGCATTTGTCTCATATTGCTTAGTCTTATCTTTGTCCTTACGGGCAAATGCACTAAGATAGCCTGCTCCCTTAGCACTCACCAGCATACCACCCATAAAACCATTGATATAAGTTATATCCAATGTGGTTGCTATAGAGGAATTGGCGATGAAGATACCTCTCTTTGCACTGATATCTTCTGCTTTAACGCTTATTTCTGTGTTATAATAGGTTTCAGATTTGAATGTACTAAAAAAGTCTGTAGCAGTCATTCCGGTTTCGCCAAACAAAGTTCCTGTTTCTTCGGCTGCTTTCGGAGGATTTGCAATAGCACTGGAATTGGACGATAATTTGCCCACTTTAAGAGTGCCGTCTACAATGCTCATTTTATTACTAGTTCCCGAGAAAGTTCTCCAAGGAATAGTCTGGTCTGCATCGTATGTAAACTCTTCTGCCCAACACAGCTCTACAGAAAAAGTTTTTGCATAATCTTCTGCAAGTCTGCCCCCATTTTCACCAATGAGATTTTCAGCAGATATTGCAAGTTCATACAGCTTACCAAGCTCTATACCATCATCAAGTGTGATAGCATATGTGGGATTAGTATTAACCGTGAGCTTATTTACAGTATAGTCTTCGGTAGGACCGGACATGGTTCCAAGTTGTCCGCCCGTTGAATCATTGACTCTTTTTACAGCGAAGGCAATCGGTTCGCCGTCGCTCTCCATAGTGAGGGCAGCTTCTAAATCGCTATCGCTAACCCCTTCACTAAAGTCAATTACTATCTTGCTCGAATCAGCATTGAAGTATGTAACCTCCAATGGAGTTCCTGCTGCAGTTTCTTCTGCCATAGCAGGGATTGTGACAAGAGAAAGTATCATAATGAATACTAACGCTGTTGCCATGATTTTTTTGATTTTTAACACAAAATCTCCGCCTTTCATAATCCACGCTTTGTGCGCGGTTTAATGTACTTTTTAATTTTGAGGTTGCCGATAAGGGCAGAACCCCAATTTATTCGTACTATATATTATAGGGAATTCAACTTGTTTTATCAATTCTCAATATTCATTTGTGTGTACTCAATATTATCACAATCTTACATTATTTATGTAAAAAAGACAAAATGCGCCAAAAAAGCCCCAAAAATTAGCACTGCTTTTCTTTTGGATATTGATTTTTTTCGTTTAAAATGTTATAATCCATAAAAAACTTTTGTTTTCACGGGGTGATAACATGGAATACCAAAAAATGCTTTTGGGCGAAAAACCGTACTTTGTTTCCTGTGCGCACTCATCGTATCCGATGCATTGTCACAACGAAATAGAGCTTTTGTACTGTGTTCACGGAAAGCTCAGAGCAACCATTGAAAATGTTGAGTACACCCTCACCGAAGGAAGCATACTTCTGGTGAGCTCTCTTGCCATGCACCAGATAACAATAGATGATGACAGCTTTGCTCTTGTGCTGGAATTCGGCTCCAACTTTCTCGGTTCGCGTTTTAACGAATTTACTACCCAGAAATTCTCAAAATGTCTTATTAGCCCCGACGATGACTGCGAGTACAGAAGCCGTCTCGAAAAGCCTCTTAAGAGAATATACGAGGAGTTTTCGCGCCCCGACAAAGGTGCTCATTGGGCAATTCAGGGCTTCCTTTTTGAAGTGTTTGCCATGGTGGTTCGTTATGTACCCATGCAGCCCCAAAGTGCCCAGAAGCTCAAGAGTCTTGACAGATATTTAAAGATACAAAAGGTGTTTGAATTGGTACAAAATGAGTAC
>JAZLCB010000329.1:0-5298 GCA_045614005.1 Clostridia bacterium | reverse complement strand
ACTATTTGTTTTGTTTGCCATAAAAATTCTCCTCTCTTTTGCAATAAGCTTGAACAACTATATTGTATCAGATTGGGGAATTTTTTGGTATAACCATTGTTGCCCACCCGCATAGCGGGGGGGGGTGTGTTTCGCACGCTTTGCGTACTCAACTGTCTAAAGACATTAATAAAAAAACGCTGTGAAATAAAAAATTTCACAGCGTTTTAATTATATTGTGGTAAGTGCTACTGCAGCTATAGAACCTACAATACCAACAGCATTTTGCAAGGTGAGTTTTTCTTTGTATGCAATCCATGAGAAAAGCGCAGAGAGCACCATTTCAATCGATGTATCAAATATAGTATATGTAGCAACGGTAAGCCTCTTTAAGGCAAGCATGCAAAGAAGCGTACCGGAGTTTACCAAAATTGCCGATACAAACAACACTGAGCATATCTTTTTGTCGACAACCCTCCAATCGGAGAGCAGCTGTCCGCCACCGTTTTTGCTGATATTGGACACAAATACATATGGTACTAAAAAAACATTTGTCCAGAAGCAAAAAACGCTTTCGGGTTTAACACCGCTTTGGTCTACGTACAATTTACTCACAACTGTAGCAAGGCCTGAGAACAGCATAAACAAAAGACACCAAAAATATGCAGAACTCTTATTTTTTTCTTTTTTGTGTTCTCTGCCAAAAAGTGGCATAAGTATTACCGCTATAAGAATTACAGCAGCAATACACTTATACAGACTTATCTTCTCTTTTAAAAATATGAGTCCGAAAATAAATGGTATGACAACCCTTCCGCAACCGGAAAAGACAACAACCGTGACAATATCAGCACGCTTTATTGCCATCATTTCCGAAGTAGTATTTCCCAACACCACAACTGCAAAAATAAAAGCAAAAAGCAAGGTCAATCCATTGACCGAAAGACTGAAGCCGCTCATGGCAGCATAAAATAATAAGCCAACGATATAATTTATTATTAAAAATATAGCAAGAGAACTATGGAGTTTTGCGGTTCTGCGAACATAGCTCTTCATAACACATTTGTTGCCTGCAACAGTAATTGAATTCAGCAAAAGCATGAGGAACCCCATGTATGCACCTCCTTATTCAAGACAATTATATATATTTACAGTTGACAAAACAAGACTTTTTGCATACAATTATAGACATATTTTAACATTGTGGGGGTTTGGATATGTTTTATCTCTTTTCTTTACACGAGGTGTCCAAAAAAAATATATACATTTGTCAAAAGCATACCAACGTATCCTGTGTTGCTCATGTTCACGGCATTGCAGAAATCGTGTTTGTTACCGAGGGTACTATTACCCTTATAACAAGCTTAGGTCAAATTGAGCTTAATAAAAACCGGATGCACATTTTTATGCCCTACGAGATTCACGGATATAAAACAAGCGAAAAATCCGAAATAATTGTTCTGGGATTTTCGGAAGAATATGTTCCGGAATTTAAAAATTGTTTCTCGGGAAGAACACTTTTAAAAAGCATAGATGTCTCGCCTGATTTGCAAAACTTTATATCCGACTTTTCAAAAAACATCAAGTCAAACAGCCTACTGGGTCAAAAAGCTCTCATTTACAAAAGCCTTGACGAATTTTGGAACAAAGGAAAGTTCGTGGATTCCGCCAAAGGAAGTGGAGATATTCTGCGAGATACACTTATGTATATTTCGGAAAATTATCATAGCAACATAAGCCTTGATACTGCAAGTAGGCACCTTGGCATTACTCCCGTACACCTTAGCCGTGTGATTAATAAAATGGGGTTTGGTTTTACCGATATTTTAAATTCCATACGCATAGGAAACTCGCGAATACTACTTGCAGAAACGCAAAAATCCATAACAGAGATAGCTTACGAATCCGGATTTGGAAGTGTTCGTAATTATAACAGAGTATTTAAAGCATACACAGGCAAAACCCCAAAGGAATTTAAAAACAAAGTGTCCGATACCGAATTTACGATATCGGAAAATATGAATTATGAAAATTAAAAAAGGTGGTGTAAATTAATTTACACCACCTTGATTTTGTGGGGATAAGAAAACAAAATACCAAATAAGCGATATGGGCTTATTTGGCATCCCTTTTATACTTTTTTAATTACTTCCTTATGACACTTGGGGCACGATACCCTTATCTTTCCTACGCCTCTGGGAACTCTTATACTTGCCCTGCAGTTTTTGCAACGAAAGTATTTGTGTGTTTTTCTGTTTTTCCATGCATCGCGTTTTATCGAAAGCCATGCAGTAAACTTCATCTTTATTGCAAGGAATTTCTGCTTTTCGTTATACCTTCTTGCAATGTTTTTGGAAAACATTCTGAATATGCACCAACAAAGCAAAACCCACGAAACAAGAGAAATAAACGGATTTAAAAACAACCTTGCCAAAAGAGTAAAGACAAAAGACATGATAATAAGAAACACATTTAATTCATCGTTTCCGTATCTGCCTATCATAAACTGACTAAAACGCATTCTTAATCTGTAGAAAAAACTGCCCAAGTAAAAACAACTCCTGCTTGTATTTTTATAAAAGTATATATTAAAGCCTTATAAAAGTCAATGGAGCTTACACAAAATTAAAAGTTTGTTAACATATCAGCGGATAAAGGGTGTTCGTATGTTTTCTTCTTGCTTAGGAAGCTCAACACCGAGCTTATCTCCTGCTTCCTTGAGGCGTAAGAACCATGCCATGTTTCTTGCGAGAACTCTCATGGTCTGGAGACCTTCTCCGTCCTTTAATACATCTTCTGCTTTAGAGCCATGAACCATGTTCCAGTATTTTGATGATATTATAGGCATCTGCGATATGGTAAAGTACTTGTTTATTTCCTCAAATGCTGCGGTAGTACCTGCTCTTCTTGCAGACACTATGCATGCTGCAGGCTTAAAGGCATATATGCCCTTGCCCGAATAAAAGGCTCTGTCCATAAACGCCTTAATAACAGAAGAAGCTGCCGCATAGTGTACGGGAGTACCAAATACAAATCCGTCCGCCTCTTTTGCCTTGGCGGTAAATTCATTTACTGCATCATCTATAACGCATCTGCCCAATTTGGCACATGCACCGCAAGCACGGCAAGGGAGAATATCTCTACCGGAAAGGCTGAAGATTTCGGATTCTATCCCTTCCTCAGTAAGTGTCTTTTGAATTTCGCAAAGTGCAGTATAAGTGCACCCCTCTTTGTGAGGGCTGCCGTTTACCAATAAAACTTTCATATTCGTACCTCCTATGAGTAAGGGAACGCTTTTAGCGTTCCCTCTTAATTCTATATATTCTCGAGTGACTTATTCAAGAACATCTTTGTTCTTTCGGATTTGGGATTGTCGAACACTTCTTCGGGAGTTCCCATTTCGCAAATGACACCGTCTGCCATAAATATAACCTTATCGGAAACACTCTTGGCAAACTCCATTTCGTGAGTTACAACTATCATTGTTGTATCCTCACCCTTTAATCCCTTTATAACTTTGAGAACTTCTCCTGTAAGCTCGGGGTCAAGTGCACTTGTAGGTTCGTCAAAGCAAAGAATATGCGGGTTTAGTGCAAGTGCTCTTGCTATGGCTACTCTCTGCTGCTGACCGCCCGAAAGCTGACAAGGATAGAAATTAATCTTATCCGAAAGCCCTACCCTCTCTATGAGAGCTCTGGCATTCTTTTCTATGTTTTCGTTAGTATCAAACTTAAGAAGTCGTGGTGCAAGGGTTATATTCTCGATAACATTGTATTGCGGAAAGAGGTTGAATGACTGGAATACAAGTCCGAAATTAAGACGCATCTCTCTTATTTGCTTATCCGAGATAGACTTATTTTCGGCACCGTCATATATAACCTTGCCGTTGACAGATATTGTACCGCCCTCAGCAAACTCAAGAAAATTAAGACATCTGAGCAGTGTGGTTTTTCCGCTTCCTGATGAGCCTATTATAGAGAGAACCTCACCTTTTTCTAATGAAAAATCAATACCCCTTAATACTTGTGTCTTATCAAAGCGCTTAAATAAATTTTTAACTTCTAAAACCGGCATAACATTAACTCCTGAAATAACTCATTTTCTTTTCTATATAACCAAAAAGCAATGTAAGAGCACCGCAGAACACGAGATAGTATGCTGCTGTGTAGAATAGTGGCCACAAAAGTCCGTCGGACTTAACAAAGCGCTGAGCATTCCATATTATCTCATATACCATAATTATTCTTGCAAGCGAAGTATCCTTTACAAGGGTAATTATTTCGTTACTCATAGGCGGAACTATTCTCTTTACAACCTGAAGCAGAATAACCTTGAAGAATATCTGTGTTCTTGTCATGCCGAGAACCTGACCCGCCTCATACTGACCTCTGCTTATAGACTCTATACCGCCTCTGTATATTTCCGAAAAATAGCAAGCGTAGTTAATAACAAAAGCCACTATAACCGCAAGAAATCTATCCATAACCTGCCACGAAGCAAGATACTCATAGAATGCGCCTGTAGCACCGGCTGCAAGCTGTCTTGACGCCCATGTTCCGAGAAGACCCGGTCCATAGAATATAGTAATAAGCTGAAGCATAAGCGGTGTGCCTCGTATAATCCACACAAAGCCCTTTATAAGCCACTTAAGCGGGCGAAATCTGCTCATTGAACCGAAGCTCAGCACAAGCCCCAAAGGCAGGGCAAAAGCAAGGGTAAGCGCAAAAATCTTGAGAGTAACAAAAAAACCCTCAAGCAAATCCAATGATACTTCCAAAAACATATATAAATACCTCTTTAAAGAAACATTTTTCTTCTTTTCCTAGTAAGGGGGCTGTTAAAAACAATGTTTAACAGCCCCGCAAGTAGTTTTAAAATAATTTGCAGTAATTATTATTTGCCAACCATTGCATTAGCCATGGTGAGGTCTATAATACAAGCATCGCAAGAACCGCTTTCTACTTCGAGAAGAGCATCGGTCTGTGCTGTTGCTTCTACAATTTCAAAACCGTTTTCTTCAGCTGCGGATGCACCTGCAGAACCTGCTTCTACAGCAAATACGAGATCCTTCATATCTTCTGCTGTCTTGTAATCTGCAATTTTAGCCTTGTCCATAACTACAACCTGAGCATTCTTAACATATGCTACAGAACAGTTTGTGTTCTTCTTAACTTCGTCGGATATTGTCATACCGTTCCAGATACAGTCAATAGCCTTGGATTCAAGTGCTATAAACTTGCTGTCCCATTCGATTTCTACGAATTCTGCTTCTACACCAAGCTTTGCACATACAGCCTGTGCAAATTCTGTATCAAAGCC
>JAZLCB010000328.1:0-2656 GCA_045614005.1 Clostridia bacterium | reverse complement strand
AAAAACGGTAGTCCTAATTCCCGGACCGTCATGAACAGAAAACCTTTGTATATCAAAAATCGTTCCTTGCATAATGTTACTGTTAAAGGGCTAACCTATAGATTGCAAAAGCTTCTTCTCTTGTGATAGGAGGAATGCTTGCAAGAGTACCGTCTGCCGAGAATGAAACCTTTACAACACCATCTGTCAGGGCTTCCAAATCATTTTCAGTGCATCCAAATTGCGAAATACGTGTCTCAACTCCTGCAGATTTAATGTATTCTTCAAATATATCTGCAGCTTTATTTAAATCTTCTGTTCCCCACATATCCTTTGATAATGCTATAAAACGTTGATTTTGAGATTTGTTTGCAAAATATCGCATCCAAGCAAGCATCATACATGCAAGCGTAGCGCCATGGGTTGCCTTAAAATGAGAGGATAAAACATGACCCATTTGGTGCATAGGTGTCCATCCTTGTACACCGCAGGTCAGCCAACCATTTAATGCTACAGTTGCCGAAAACTGCATAACAGACCTCAATTGGATATCATCAGGATTTGCAAGAACCTTCGGTAGATTATTGTATATTGTCTTTATAACGCTAAGTTGCATATTAGACTGTAAGTCGATATTACCAAAGGTAGATTCGTCACTAAATAAAAACGGTTCAATAGCATGACTCATAGAATCCACCGCACCACAAGCAGTTTGATAAGCCGGAAGTGTAAGAGTGAGCTTTGGATCTAAAATCGATAACCTCGGAAACATACATAAAGGTTCCCATACATAACTTTTTCTAAGGGTGTCATCATCTGTTATAACTGCCGTTGGATTCATCTCACTAGCTGTACCGGGGAGTGTCGGTATCATAATCATAGGCAACGCCTCCTTTGGAGGAATACTTTCCTCTTCGGAATGGCTAAATTTTATCATTTTTCTGATATCATCGGAGTAAAGCACACCTGCTGCAATAATCTTTGAAAGGTCCATAACACTTCCACCGCCTACGCCGATAATGAAATCTGCATCACATTCCTTTGCCACCTTAATACCTGCTTCAGCTTCGCTGATTTTCGGGTTTGCTGTGGCACCAAAATAATCCGTATACTTTATTCCGTTCTCTAAAAGACTTTTATGCAAGCGCTCAAAGAGGTCACCGTAAAAACCCACCTCTTTGTAGGAAACAATAAGTGCCCGTTTTCCTACTAAAGCAGCATATTCACCTATTTTTTCGCACTCACCGCTTCCAAAAATTATTTTTACAGGATTGAAAAATTCGAAGTTATTCATATCAAAAGCTCCTTTAATTCTTTATATTCTCAAGCATATCTCCAATATCAGACTGCATATCCAGAATCTTTTCATACAGTGGCAAAATATTTTCATAAATAGACGTCATATTACTGTCGGGTTTGATAACACTTTCACGGGTGCATAATTGTTTTACCTTTTCAAAATCCTCCCAAACTCCTGCACCCACAGCAGCTACCGCTGCAGCACCGAAACTACCGGCATCTTGGGCAACCTTACTTGTTGTGATATTCATATTATAAGCATCAGCAAAAATTTTACGCCATACATCGCTTTTGGCACCACCGCCTACAATAAGCATATTTTTGTCAGTTTTACAGTATCTTTTAAGAACGTCTAACGCTAAACGCAAATTAATTGCAACACCCTCAAGGGTAGCACGACATATATCCTCCCTTGTGTGCATTAAGTCAAGACCAACAAAACCGCCTCGTGCATTTACACTTTTATCAAGAGAGCTACCGCCCGCAAGTGTTGGTAAAAACACTAACCCATTTGCACCTACACGGCTATTTTTAGCAAGTCGATCTATCTCGGCATAACTGTTAATCTCACCACGATTTTCCTTTTCGCAAAGGTCAACAAAAAAATTATCCCGAACCCAGCGCAAACTGTTACCGGCAGAAAAAATTGCTGTTGCCGATACATATTTTTGAGGAACACAGTGAGCAAAAACATAAGGACATTTTTCCACATCTACTATCGGCTTTTCGTCGCTTACCGCTATCCATGCAGATGTACCAAGACTGGTATAAACATCTCCGTCATCAATGCAAGCTGCTCCTAATGCCATACAGGCATTATCAACACCGCCGCAACACACCTTCGTGTTCGAGCTAAGTCCTAATTTCTGCGCCACATCAGGCAATATCGTTCCAATGACATCCGTACTATTCTTTATTTCAGGTAGTTTTTCGGCAGTAATTCCGCTTAACATTATATATTTATCATTATAAGCAAAATCTTTAAGTGAATAAACTCCACTACCCGAGGCATAACTATGATCGGTACATAAAACACCGGTCAACTTATAATTGATATAGTCTTTTGTTCCAATAAATTTATCCGTATTCCAATATAGCTCGGGTGCATTATCTTTGTACCACATAATTTTAAATATGCTATAAAGCTCTGCAGGAAAACCGTTTCCTGTAGAAAGATACCAATCACTCTTTGATGTCTTAGCAAAAAACTCTTCTGCTTGTTCTTTTGACCTTGCATCATTCCAAATCGGAACATAATCAGAAAGAAGCTCTCCGTTCATGCCAATTGGAACTGCACCAAGACTATGTCCCGATACCGCTAATGAAACAATACATTCAGGGTTTACTGATGTTTTTTTTATTACTTCTTGGGTGGTCT
>JAZLCB010000327.1:0-1716 GCA_045614005.1 Clostridia bacterium | reverse complement strand
GAGAGAGATTCTGGGTTAAGGGCATGCCTCAGGACAAGATAAATGCGTATATGACACTTTATACCGCATTAGTTACACTTTGTAAGCTTGCTGCTCCCATGATTCCCTTTATGACAGAAGATATCTACCGCAACATGGTGTGCTCCATAGATAAGAACGCTCCCGAGAGCATCCACCTCTGTGACTACCCTGTAGCTGACGAAAGCATGATAGATACTAAGCTTGAGGGCGAAATGGACGAAATCTTAAAGATAGTTGTTCTCGGTCGTGCTGCAAGAAATGCTTCTTCCATAAAGAACCGTCAGCCTATAGGCAAGATGTATGTTAAGTCCGAAGCAGGCGAGCTCGACAAATTCTGCACAGACATAATTGCAGAAGAGCTCAATGTAAAGGAAGTAATCTACACAGACAATACAGACAGCTTTGCAAACTACAACATTAAGCCTCAGCTTAAGACAGTAGGTCCTAAATATGGTAAGTTCTTAGGTCAGATAAGAACTATGCTTCCCGAACTTGATGGTGCTAAAGCCGTAGCAGAACTTAACGCAAACGGATTTATAACACTTAATATCGACGGAAACGAGCTTAAGTTTGAAAAGGAAGACCTCCTCATAGAATCCGCAAACAGCGACGGATATGCAACACAGAGCGACTACGGTGTAACGGTAGTTCTCGAAACAACTCTTACAGAAGAACTCATAGAAGAAGGCTTTGTAAGAGAAATAATCAGTAAAATCCAGTCCATGCGTAAGGATTCCGACTTTGAAGTTATGGATCACATAAATGTATATGTATCGGGCAATGACAAGATTGCAGATATAATGCAGAAAAATGCAGAATTCATAAAAGAAGAAGTTTTGGCAGAAGCTATACTTACAAGCGATTATTCCGGATTAAAAGAATGGAACATAAACGGCGAAAATGTTCAGCTTGGCGTAGAAAGAATATAATTAAAGGAGTGTTAACTATGAAAAAGATTTATGAAGGAAAGACAAAAGACGTATTCGAGCTTGAAAATGGCAATGTAATGCTCAAGTTCAAGGACGATTGCACAGGTAAAGACGGCGTGTTTGATCCCGGCGAAAACACAGTAGGTCTTACTATCGAAGGTATCGGTAAGGAAAACCTCAAAACATCCATACACTACTTCGAACTCCTTAAGAAAGCAGGTATCAAAACTCACTATGTAGCTGCTGATATTGAAAACGCTACAATGGAAGTTCTTCCTGCTACAGTATTCGGTCATGGTTTAGAGGTTATCTGCCGTCTTGTTGCTACAGGAAGCTTTATCAGAAGATACGGTGAATACATCGAAGACGGTACTGTACTTGAAGGTGGCTACGTAGAATGTACATTCAAGAATGACGAAAAGGGCGATCCCCTCGTAACAGGAGAAGGTCTTGCGGCTCTTGGTGTAATGAGCTATGACCTCTTCGAAAGCATGAAGGAGCAGACACTTAAGATTACAAAGATTGTTGCAGACGACTTAAAGTCCATTGGTCTTGACCTCTGGGATATCAAGTTTGAATTTGGTTACAATAATGGCGAAGTAATCCTTATAGACGAAATCGCTTCCGGTAACATGAGAGTTTACAAGGGCGACAAGATCGTTGAACCCGTAGAGCTCACAAAGCTTATCCTCAACAGATAAAAAACGACGCTTTTCGCGCAGAAGACAATAACAACTAAACCCTACGGACAAGCATTTGTCTGTAG
>JAZLCB010000326.1:0-10953 GCA_045614005.1 Clostridia bacterium | reverse complement strand
GGTGTGCCCGAGGATGTATATACTTCGGGTAATCAATTTGCAAGCAGTACCGTTTATAAATTCGCTACTCCCAATCTTTCGGTTACTGCATCTTCGAGCTGGCGAAATGCCAAGGGATGTCCCTCGCAAAGCGGTTTTGATGCAATATTCGAAAAGGGTAATGTTATACTCAGAGGTACCGATTTTGCCGCATACGATACAAACGGCAAAGTGGAAAACGCCTTGGAAAACGAAGATTTTGGTGAGTTCTATGCTCCCATAGGTGCGGTAAACATTGAGTACGAAACCGCATATTTCTGCCATTGCCTTGCAAACGGCATCAAACCTCAGATTTGTCCGGTAGAGCAGAGCCTTGCCGCAGTAATCATAAACGAAAAAGAATACGCGTGTGTAAAACAGCAATAAAACAGAAGGACGAGATTATATCTCGTCCTTTAAATATTGTGTGGGAGTTATCTTCATTATTTTTTTGTATACGGAGTTAAATGTTCTCACACTCGGAAATCCGCTTTCAAATGATGCATTCGTTACCGATGCACCGCTTTTTAAAAGTGTGTTTGCATGCTCTATCCTGAGTGTATCTATGTATTCGGTAAGAGGCATGGCAGCGTATTTTTGAAAAATTGTTGATAGCTTTCCTCTCGAAATAAAAAGCTTTGAAGAAACATCGGATACATTTATATTTTCCTTAAAGTGGCTGTTTACATAGTCAATAATCTTGTAGAAGTCTTTTTTGTCGGATTTTATTTTTGGGTTGTCCATACCAAAGTCCCGGCTAAGGAGCTTGTAGAATGCGTGTGTATATAGTTTTAACAGCTCATTCGAATCGGGATTGCCTTTTCTGCACTCCTCTTCCATCCACGAAAACAGGGTATCAATCTTAGCTTCAAGACCGGGTATGTTTTCAATTTCTTCGTGTGTTATATGAGTTTTTAATTGTTTTACCGACCCGAAAGAGTTTATAATAAACTTTGGCGGAAACTGAATAATCCTGAACGGAGTTTTGTCATTTAGAACATTAAAAATATGAACATCATATTCATTTATTGCGATAATATCGCCTTTTTTTGCATGGATTTCTTCGCTATCTATCAAAAAACTACACTCGTTATCCATTAGTTGACATATTTCGTATCTTTCGTGCCAATGAAACTTTGCAAGTCCTTTGCTTAGCGTAAGAACATGGGCATAGACCTCTTGGGTACTTTTTTCGTGTACTATCTTCATATATTCACCCGCTTGATATCAAAATCAACTCTAAAGTAACATATATTTTTTTCTGTGTCAATAAGTCGGTGCACGTAATTAAAATATCTTTCGATTTTATTTGACATTAAGCGATTAAACTTGTATACTCTATATATATATGATAATTGGTTTTGGGGGGCAACAAAAATGTTAGAAATACTCGAACTTTTAGGTGATGTTTTTCAAGGAGTACCCGCTTTTGTAGTAGGAGCGATTATTGTGTTTTTTATTGCGCGTTCTGTCTACTTGAATGTTTCCATGAGCATAGCAAGAAGAATTGTATCCAAGAATCCCACAGAGGAAAATGCGTTCAGAGCATACAAGCTTCTTAATGCAAAGCTCGGAGTAACCATCAACAACCACCCCAGAGATTGGGCAAAGTACAGAGATATGTTTTACAAAATAAACGGATCTCCCGAAGTCCCCACAGAACTCAAGATCAAGATTAAGGAACGCCTCGTAAAAAAAGGACTCTATATCAATAATATGCGAGTTATAGACAACTACAAAAAGGGTGGCAACACACTCTGATTATTTAAAACAAGCAAAGCCATGGTTTCTGAAATATAGAAGCTATGGCTTTTTCCATGTTTTACAATTTGAATTATGTAAACCTCTGTGATATAATAAAAGGGCATTTTGCCGACGAAAAAACAATCGTCGGAAAAGGAGGTTTAGTTATGAAAAAGACATTTTCAACTGCACTTTTAATATGTGCCATAATTACAACAAGATCATACGCAAGCACAACACACAAGGTAACAAAAGGCGACACCATGTGGAAGATATCCGTAAAGTATGAGCAGGGTCTGTCCGAAATAATCGGTGCAAACCCGCAGATAAAAAATCCTGCACTTATATACCCCGGTCAGCTTGTCAATATTCCCGAGGAGGATGCAGGGGTAAGCAGCTTCGAAACCGAGGTTGTCCGCCTTGTAAATAACATCAGAAAGCAAAACGGACTAAAGGAGCTTACCCACAATTGGCAGCTTAGCCGAGTGGCACGCTACAAATCTCAGGATATGGCAGACAAAAACTACTTCTCCCACACAAGCCCCACATACGGTTCTCCATTCCAAATGATGCAAAAGTTTGGCATATCGTATAAGACCGCAGGCGAGAATATAGCCAAAGGACAGAGAACGCCCGAGGCAGTTGTAAATGCCTGGATGAATTCAGCAGGACACAAGGCAAATATTCTTAGTTCATCGTACAAGGAGATAGGCGTAGGCTATGTCAAAAACGGTAATATATGGACTCAAATGTTTATCGGCTAAAAAATAGTGTATAATACTTGATTTTTTGCCAAAAATGTTATAAAATGTAATGTAATTATGATATATTAGTATATTTGTGCATTTTTATATAACATTGGAGGAAATATTATGAAAATTAAAACCATAGGCGTATTGACAAGCGGTGGCGATGCTCCCGGTATGAACGCGGCGGTAAGAGCCATTGTAAGAACAGGTCTTGGCTATGGCTTCAAGGTAAAGGGTATTAAAGAGGGCTATAGAGGTCTTCTTAAAGAGAATATCATAGATATGGACGCAAGATGTGTAAGTGAGTATCTCGGACGTGGCGGTACAATGCTTGAAACTGCTCGTTGTCCCGAGTTTAAGAACCCCGAGGGTATAGCACAAGGCGCAGAGATTTGTCGTAAGCATGGCATAGATGCAATAGTAGTTATCGGTGGTGACGGGTCTTTCCGCGGTGCAAGAGCTCTTGCGGAGCAGGGCATACACACTATTGCCGTTCCCGGTACTATAGATAACGATATCGCCTGCAGCGAATATACCATAGGCTTTGATACAGCATTAAACACAGCACTCGAAGCGGCAGATAAGCTCAGAGATACATGTACCTCACATCACAGATGTTCTGTTATAGAGGTTATGGGTGCAAGAGCAGGTTATATCGCAGTAGAAACTGCCATTGCCTGCGGTGCAGAGGTTGTACTCACACCCGAAGTTCCTTTTGACTTCGAAAAGGATGTAATAGAAGTATTAAAAGAGGGCAGAGCCAACGGCAGAAAGCACAACATCATAGTAGTTGCCGAGGGTGTAGATATGGATGTAAGAGAAATGGCAAAGCTTATAAAAGAAAAGACAGACATCGATACCAGAGCCACCATACTCGGACACATTCAGCGAGGCGGTAGCCCCACAGTACGCGACAGAGTTGCAGCTGCTGTAATGGGTTCAAGAGCAGTAGACCTTATATCACAGGGCAAGACCAACAGAGTAGTTGTTATGAAGGGCGGAGCAGTTACCGACCTCGACATTACAGAGGGTCTTGAGATGAAGAAGGTTTTAAACCGCGATATGTACGCACTTGTGCGTAAGCTTTCGGTTTCAAAATAAAGTTTCGGATACTTCGGTGTCCGAAAGTACATAGGAGGAACATATGTTAAAATACATATTGTTTGCGGTGTTGGCGGTACTACTCGTATGCAACTACCTTTCCAAAAAAATTCTTGGGTTTGTATTAAAAAAAGAACCTACAGAAAATCAAGAAATGGCATATAAGCTTATCTTGTATGTTATAACACTTGCAATAGTTATTTATGTAATGGTAATTAGCTGATATAGAGAGGATTGACTTTAATGGCTTCAAAAAGAGAACTGGCAAAACAGTATAACCCTGCAGATGTAGAGGACAGAATATATTCCATGTGGACCGACGGCAAGTACTTTAGTGCAAAGCCCGACGACAGCAAGGAACCCTTTACCGTGGTTATACCACCCCCGAACGTTACAGGACAGCTCCATATGGGACACGCCCTTGACGAAACACTTCAGGATATACTTGTGCGTTACAAGAGAATGGCAGGCTACAATGCCCTTTGGATTCCCGGTACAGACCACGCAGGTATAGCTACACAGATCAAGGTTGAGGAGGCACTCCGCAATGAGGAGGGGCTTACTCGTTATGACCTCGGAAGAGAAAAGTTTTTGGAAAGAGTATGGGACTGGAAGAACAAGTTCGGCAGCCGTATCATAAATCAGATCAAAAAGTTAGGTTGCTCATGCGATTGGGACAGAGAGCGTTTTACAATGGACGAAGGATGCTCCAATGCTGTTAAAGAAGTATTTGTTAAGCTCTACGAAAAGGGACTTATCTATCAGGGCAACCGTATCATAAACTGGTGTCCGCATTGTATTACAGCACTTTCCGATGCAGAGGTAGAGTACGAAGAGCAGGAAGGCTTCTTCTGGCACATCAACTATCCTGTTAAGGATTCCGACGAAGTTGTGGAAATAGCTACCACAAGACCCGAAACCCTCCTTGGTGATACTGCAGTTGCAGTTCACCCCGAGGACGAAAGATACGCTCACCTCGTAGGCAAGACTCTCATTCTTCCCTTAGTAGGCAGAGAAATCCCCGTTGTAGCCGATGACTATGTAGACAAGGACTTCGGTACAGGTTGCGTTAAGATTACACCTGCTCACGACCCCAACGACTTTGAAGTTGGTTTAAGACACAACTTAGAGCAGATTAAGGTATTAAATGATGATGCTACTATCAATTCGTACGGTGGCAAGTACGAGGGCATGGACCGCTACGAAGCTCGTAAGGTAATGGTAGAAGAGCTCGAAAAGGCAGGACTTCTTGTTAGAGTTAAGCGCCATAGCCACAATGTAGGTCAGTGTTACCGTTGCGGAACAACTGTTGAACCCATCACTTCAAAGCAGTGGTTCGTTAAGATGGAACCCTTAAGCAAAAAGGCTATAGAAGTAGTTAAAGACGGTACAATCAAGTTTGTTCCCGACAGATTCTCCAAGACATACTTAAACTGGATGGAAAATGTACACGACTGGTGTATTTCCCGTCAGCTCTGGTGGGGACACAGAATCCCTGCATATTACTGCGAATGTGGTGAAACCGTAGTTTCCAAGGATGAGGTTACTACATGTCCTAAGTGCGGTGGCGCATTAAAGCAGGATCCCGATGTACTCGATACATGGTTCAGCTCTGCTCTCTGGCCTTTCTCCACACTTGGCTGGCCCGAAAATACCGAAGACCTTAAGTATTTCTATCCTACAAGCGTGCTTGTAACAGGTTACGACATCATATTCTTCTGGGTTGCAAGAATGATCTTCTCTGCTATGGAACACATGGAGGAAGAACCCTTCAAGTATGTATTCATCCATGGTATAGTAAGAGACAGCCTCGGCAGAAAGATGAGTAAATCTCTCGGTAACGGTATAGATCCTCTCGAAGTTATTGCTGAGTACGGTGCAGATGCACTTCGTTTCACTTTAGCTACAGGTAACTCCCCCGGTAACGATATGCGTTACTACAAGGAGAGAGTAGAAGCCAGCCGTAACTTTGCAAACAAGATATGGAATGCTTCAAGATTCCTTCTTATGAATCTTGATATAGAAAAGGTAGAACTTCCCGATGCGTCCGAAATGCGCGTAGAAGACAAGTGGATTGTAAGCTCTTTCAATACTCTTGCCAAGGAAGTTACCGAAAACTTAGATAAGTTCGAACTCGGTGTAGCTGTTTCCAAGCTCTATGACTTTATCTGGGACAACTACTGCGACTGGTACATCGAGCTTGTTAAGCCTCGTCTTTATGAGGCTTCGGGTGCAGACAAGGTTGCACAGAAGGTACTTTCTTATATTCTTGTAAATACATTAAAGCTCCTTCATCCCTTTATGCCCTTTATAACAGAAGAAATCTTCGGATATCTCCCCACAGGCGAAGACAGCATCATGGTATCTGCATGGCCTAAGTATGACGAGGCTCTCGCATTCCCCGAGGATGAAAAGAGAATGCAGATAGTTATGGATGCAATAAGAGCAATCCGTAACTTAAGAACACAGATGAATGTTGTTCCCTCCAAGAAGGCAAAGGTTATAGTTGTAACCGACAAAAAGGAAATCTTTGCAGGTTGCGAAGTGTTCTTCGAAAAGCTTGCAGGTGCATCTGAAACACTCATACAGTCCGACAAGGCAAATATAGACGATAACGCTGTAAATGCCATAGTAGAAGGTGCAGAGATCTACATTCCTCTTGATGAACTTGTAGATAAATCCAAAGAGCTCGAAAGACTCTCTCAGGAAAAGACAAAGTTAGAAGCAGAAATCAAGAGAGTTGAGTCCAAGCTTTCCAACGAATCCTTTGTAAGCAAAGCTCCTCAGAAGATAGTAGACGAGGAAAAGGCAAAGGGCGAAAAGTATAAGGAAATGCTCGCAAAGGTACTCGAAAGTATAGAAAAATTAGGTGATTAATTTGCTAAGTACAGAAAAAGAATGTATAGAGTACATTCATTCTGCAGGCAGATTCGGAAAAAAGGCAGGGCTTTGTAATATCAAAGCCCTGCTTAATACTCTGGGAAACCCTCACAGAGGTCTTAGGTGTATTCATGTAGCAGGTACAAACGGCAAAGGTTCGGTATCGTGCATGCTCATGAATATTCTTAAAGAATCCGGATTTAAAGTGGGTATGAATACCTCACCGTATATAGAAGTGTTTAACGAACGCCTTACAATAAACGGTGCAAACATCCCTGCGGACAAACTTGTACGCTATACAAACATGGTGGCTGATGCCATAGCAAAATTAAATAATGTGCATCCTATTGAATTCGAGATAATTACCGCAATAGGATTTTTGTATTTTAAAGAGGAAAATTGCGATTACTGCGTTATAGAATGCGGTATTGGCGGTCTTCTGGATTCTACCAATGTCATAGAGAATCCCGAGCTTTGTGTAATAACACGCTTAGGCTTCGACCACACCGAGATACTCGGCGATACCATGGAGGATATTGCACTCCAAAAGGCAGGAATTATAAAAAAAGGCTCTGTTGCCGTTGCTCATTCGGAAACCGAGGACTACCTCTTTGATGTTATGCAAAATTATGCCCGTGAGCAAGATGGCGAAATATATCGTGCCACCTCGGATTACTGTATAAAAAATACCGCACTCGACCACACCGATATCACGGTAGACGGAATGGATTTAAGCTTAAATCTTCTCGGTAGCTTTCAGGCATCCAATGCTTCCTTGGCGGTTTCATGTGCCAAGAGGCTCGGCATAGACGATAACGCGATAAAAAAGGGCATAGAAAATACAAGATGGAAATGCCGTTTTGAGCGTGTAAGAGAGCGTGTTATAATAGATGGTGCTCACAATCTCTGCGGTGTTGCAGAGTTTTGCAAAAGTGTAGATATGTACATTCCGCCAAAAGACAGGGTAATAGTAACAGGCATGTTAAACGACAAGGATTTTACCTCGTGTGCGAAGGGCCTTTCGCATCTTGAGGGCACATTTATAATAACAGATGTCCCAAGTGCAAGACAGACAGACTCTGTATATGAGAGAATACTTGAGTTTATACCGGATGCCCAGTATGAACCCGATTACAAAAAAGCCATAGATAAAGCCATTGCCCTTTCGGGTGAGGATGGCTTTGTGTGTACGGCAGGCTCGCTGTATCTTGCAGGTGCACTCAGGACATATTTGTCATAATATTTCATTTCCCGTCAAAGGAAAAATAATTTCTCCGTATAAAGTACCAATTAGTACAAAAGGAGGAATTATATATGATTAAATTTACCATGAGGCAAAATTGCCTTATAGTGTCTGTTACGGGGGATATAGACCAGCACAATGCTTCCTCTGTAAGAGAGCAGATAGACCTTAAGATAAGCCACGAAAATGTGCGTAAGGTTGTATTTGATTTTTCCGACCTGGATTTTATGGATAGCTCGGGTATCGGCATCATAATAGGCAGGTACAAGCTTATGAGAGCTATCGGCGGTGAGGTTTGCATAGTAGTAGCCAAGCCGACACTACGAAAGTTAATGGAACTTTCGGGTATGCACAAAATAGCAAGAATATGCGATTGCCTTTCCGACGCAATCAGAACCGCGTAAGAGGGGAGGGAGAGCATATGAATAACAGAATAGAACTTAAATTTCTTGACAAAAGCGAAAACGAGAGCTTTGCACGCTCGGTTATAGCAAGCTTTGTCGCACCGCTTGACCCCACATTGGAGGAGCTTGCGGATATAAAGACAGCCGTAAGCGAAGCGGTAACAAATTCCATAGTTCACGGCTATTCCAAAAGCCATGGATATGTGTACATGGATTGCGAATCGGATGGTAATACGATAACGATTATAATCAAGGACAACGGCAGAGGAATACCCGATATTGCCAAAGCACGCGAACCGCTTTTTACCACCAATACCGACGGCGAGCGTTCGGGAATGGGGTTTACCGTTATGGAAACTTTCATGGACAGCGTGGAGGTAGAATCCATAATAGATGTAGGCACCAAGGTTACAATGGTAAAGCAAATAGGCAAGAACCGACTTTGAGTCAGTAAGAGGTGACTCAAAGTGTATGAATTATTAAAAAAAGCAGGACACGGCGACAGAGAGAGCCTCGATATCCTTACCCGAAAGAATTCGGGTCTTGTCTACAGCGTTGCATCGCGATTTGAGGGCAGAGGCTACGATAGCGAGGATTTGCAACAGATAGGTATGATAGGGCTTATAAAGGCAATTCGCCGTTTTGATGCGTCGTACGATGTTAAGTTCTCTACATATGCCGTACCGCTTATCGCAGGGGAAATAAGGCGTTTTTTACGCGATGACGGCATCATAAAGGTAAGTCGTCGTTACAAGGAGCTTGTAACAGCGGCAAATCAGGCATCGCGTGAGCTTTCAACCTTGTTGTTGAGAGAACCCACCATTGGTGAAATAGCAGAAAAACTGGGAGTGGATACCTACATTCTTACAGAAGCACTTAACTCTGCAAATCCGTGTGATTCGCTTGACAGAAGTGTATCGGAGGACGGAAAGGGCGACTTACTGCTTTTGGATACCATTTCCGAAGATAAGCCGTTTTCCGAGGACGACAGGATAGCACTTAACTGTGCATTATCTCATCTTGGAAGCCGTGAAAGAACAGTTATAGCATACAGATATTTCATGGACGAAACACAGGTTACAGTTGCCAAAAGACTTGGGATTTCTCAGGTTCAGGTGTCACGAATAGAAAAAAAGGCACTTACACTACTTAAGGAAATATTGTACAATGGAGAAACTCACTAAAGAATTTGCAAAATTTAATATAGATACATTCGGTATCTGCGATGCCGCTTTGTATAACAATGCAACAAATACCGATTACAAGTGTTGTATAGTAGTGCTTTTTCCGTATTTTTGCGGTTACAAGGACAAGTCCAACCTCAGTATATATGCTCATGGTGCGGATTATCACCTCGTTACGCGGAGAATCCTTACCGCGGTAGCAGAAAACTGCGGTTTGTCGGATTACAAAGTTCATGCAGATACGGGACCGTATATAGAAAGGGAGCTTGCAGTAAGTGCAGGGGTTGCCTTTATGGGCAGAAACGGGCTTTGCATAAATCCCAATTACGGTTCGTACTTCTTTATAGGATATATTGTCTGCAATGAAGAGTATGAATTTTCAAATCCCCGCCAAGATGCCTGCATGAGTTGCAGACTCTGTGTTTCTTCATGCCCCGGCGGTGCGCTTTCCGATGGGTTTTGCGAGGGTAAGTGCCTTTCGGCTATAACGCAGAAAAAAGGCGAATTAACCTTAGAGGAAACAGAGCTTGTCAGAAATCACAATACGGTATTTGGCTGTGATATATGCCAGCGGGTATGTCCGCACAATCGGGATATTAGTAAAACCCCAATATCGGATTTTAGTGACAAATTAATTACCGAACTAAGCTACGAGAATATAAAAGATTTGTCCGAAAGAGAATTCAAACGAATATACGCAGACAGAGCTTTTTCGTGGCGCGGATTAAAACCTATTTTAAGAAACCTTATATGCCAAAGAGGAGAATCTAAAAATGAAGATATCAATACTTGATGCAAACACCCTGGGAGAGGGCATTACACTAAAACCTATAGAAGAGATAGGAATTTGTGATATATATCAAGCCACTTTGCCCTGCGAGGTAGAGGACAGAATTAAAAACAGTGATGTTGTCATAGTAAATAAGGTTAAATTAACTGAGCAGAACTTAAAGGAAGCATACGATTTAAAGCTTATTTGCCTTTTTGCTACAGGCTATGACAATGTGGATGTTTCGTATTGCCAAAAGCGCGGTATAGCCGTGTGCAATGTAGAGGGTTATTCTACCCACAGTGTTTCTCTGGTTACTTTGTCTATGGTGCTTTCCCTTTCTTGTCACATGAGACAATACAACGATTTTGTAAGAGACGGCTCATATACAAGCAGCGGTGTTGCAAACCGCCTTACACCTATGTATCGCGAGCTCTGCGGTAAGACATGGGGTATAATTGGCTACGGCAATATAGGCAGGCAGGTAGGCGAGGTTGCCAAGGCTCTCGGTTGTAATGTAGTTGTATATAAGAGAACTCCTTGCGAGAATTGTAATGTGGTTGATATAGATAACCTATGTAAACAGTCGGATATTATAACCATACACACTCCTTTAAATGACGGTACATATCATCTTATAGACGAAAGACGCCTTTCGCTTATGAAGAAGGATGTAATTATAGTTAACACCGCACGAGGTCTTGTAACAGACGAAAAGGCTGTGGCAGATGCCGTAAAGGAAGGAAGAATAGGTGCATTCGGCACAGATGTGTATTCTGTCGAACCCATTTCAGAAGAAAATCCCATTTTTGAAATAAAGGATTATCCCAATGTTATACTTACTCCCCATATGGCGTGGGGT
>JAZLCB010000325.1:0-9750 GCA_045614005.1 Clostridia bacterium | reverse complement strand
GAGTTCTACCTGTAAGCGGTCTGCGCTTTTTTACAACCCTCATTACTTCTCGAAATGTTGATAATCCTTTACACTTGTCCAATCTCCACCCCATGTCCAACCATGTTTTTTAAATATTTGCACACATTCGCTATCCGCCGTCAGCATACCCATTTCGTCAAGGGTTCGGTCAAGATACTTATGTGCAGTTGTGGGGAGGACTTCGCCATCGGAAAATCGTATATACGGATTGACAAGCGGATTTATATCTATAGCTCTGCCGAGCTGATGGAAGCTTAGTCCGCCCGTGCCCTCTATGGGTCGGTCGTTGAATGCACTTGTGTTGTTATCTCGCATGGAGTATTCGTCTACTCCGTCGTACTCACAAGGCAGACGCATCTTTTCTATAGGAAACTTTATGTTATAAAGCTCTTTGAAAATCTCTATAACCTCGTCTGCAATTTCCGAGGCAACAACCATATTGCCGATGTAGCTCTCGCCGTCGTAGCCTATATAGGTCAGCGTAAGATACGACAAATCGTCAAAGGTTACAGGGGATTTGTCACTTATGGTAACACCCTGCATTTTGGCACGAATTTCTTCGGGTATAGGCTCGGATGTAAACTTAAGTTTGATTTCCTCGTTCTTTGGTGGCTGTGTGTCGGGTTCTGATTTAACCGTGGGGACTTTTGGAGTTTCTTTTTTATTACCTGCAAAAATCCAAACAGCGGAAACAGCAAGGACAAGCAGTATACACACTGCTAAAAGAACTTTCCTATTTATATGCAGGGTCTGAAATGTAATTTTCAATATAGTATCCTCCGTCGGAGTACGAAACCTTGTATACCCAATGATATTCAAAACGCTCAGACTCTGATGAATTAGCTGTGGAAGTTTCTTCTATAATTTCGTGCGTCCATACATAATAAGAATCGCCGACTTCTCTTACATCGTTTACTTCCATAAGGATGTACTCTTCGTGTATATCCTTGGCACCGTAGGCAACGGCATACTTGTATGCCTGTGTATCTGCACGCAGATAAGAAAATACAGAGCTATCTCCGCTGTTGACATATTCTACCCATGAATTATTGAAGTTTGTAACAACATCTTTTAGTTCAAATGCCTTTGCATCGTCAGTTTCCTTGGAAGAATGGATTTCTTCCATGTTATTATATGTATATCCGCTGTTGTAGGTGGACTTTCGTGGAAAGTCGGGCTGAGCAGGTATTTGCTCTTTTTCTTCTTTTTGGGGTTTGGGTTTTACATCTTCTGTAACAGTTTCTTTCTGCGGTGCATCCTCACCACCCGAATTGTAAACAGACAAAAACGCCAGAGCGCCTGCAAACACAATAGCCAATGCAACTACTATGCAGATAATAACCATAAGAACCTTTTTAGAGGATTTTTCTGCTTTTTGCTTTTTGGGCAATTTTACCGATTCGGAAACATCTGCAGATTGCGTAGTAATCTCGGGCTGTGGCACAGGTTCACTTTGGGGCTCGGGGCTTTGTACAAAAACAGGTGCTTTTGCCTCCTGTTCCACGGGTCTTCCGCAAATGGGACAAAACTTTTTGCCTGTTACATCTCTTCCGCATGCGGGACAATTCATAGTAATCCTCCTTCGGGGTAAAGTTTTCTGTTTAATTATACCAATATTTCATACACAAGTCAACAAATTACGATTTGGTTAAAATCCTTGACGGAGAGTACTGAGTAATATTATAATGTTATTTGTATTATTATGTAAGGAGATGATTGATTTGAAAAGACTTATATACACTTTCGTTGTACTTCTTATTATATTACTTACACTTAGCCTCTGCTCTTATGCGGCAGAGTACGACACACTAAAGGTTGGACTTTACTACGGAAGCTCTGCTCAGAGTTCGGTAACTATAAATGTAGCAACAGGTGTGAGCCTTGGCTACTTTGACGGAACACAGCACTGTGAAACAGGCGTGCTCTACGGCACAGACTTTACGGTAAGTGCCTCATCCGAAACTTCAATGCTTATAAACGATGTACAAGTTGTAGAAACAGGCGGAAGCAATCTTTCGCTTATGCCTATTGAAGGTAACATAAAGATAAACGGCAAGGAATACCGCGGAAGCGCACTTTTTACAAATGCATCGGCAAGTACGATTAATGTAATGAATATCGTAGGACTCGAACAATATCTCTACGGTGTCCTCCCCAGCGAAGTGTACCCGTCTTGGAATATAGAAGCTCTCAAAGCACAGGCAATATGTGCAAGAGGCTTTGCAATATCCAACTTCAACAAACATGCCTCTCAGGGATTTAATGTATGCACTACAACCAACTGTCAGGTTTACCGCGGTGTTGCAGATGAAACCGCTTCTACCACAAAGGCTGTAAACGATACTGCAGGTCAGGTATTATCCTATAACGGAAAGATAATAGAATCCCTCTTCTTCTCTTCGAGCGGTGGACACACAGCCAATGTAAAGAATGTGTGGGGCAGCTCTATCCCCTATCTTATGGGTGTAGCCGACCCCTACGAACCCGAAGATGTACCCAGACACAGCTGGTCTGCAACTCTCACAAACGAAGAAATAAGCGAAATATTTAAAAATAACGGCAATGACATCGGCACTCTCATAAGCCTTACTGCCACTACAGACGAAACAGGCAGAACATATGAACTCACTGCCGAGGGTACAAACGGCACACATACACTTACAAGACTGTCGACATACTCTCCGTTTTATTCCAAGGGAGTATTGAGTCAGAAATATGTCCTTTCGCCCAATTCAACAGGTGCACGCACCCTGTACGCACTTAATAAAAAAGGCAAAGGAACACTCACCGCCAAAACAGCAATAGACTCCAAGGGCAACAAGACATCCCTTACAGGAGATTTTGCCATAATATCGGCAGACGGCAAGGAAACCTACGACTCAGGTGATATAACAAGCTACACCTTTGTAGGTGGCGGTTGGGGACACGGCGTAGGCATGAGCCAGTATGGTGCTATGGGTATGGCAGATGCAGGCTTTACCTATGACGAAATAGTGTACCACTACTTCCCCGGAACAGAACTCATCAATTTATACTAAGAGGTAACAAATGAAAACCAGCGATTTTTACTACGACTTACCACAGGAACTTATAGCACAGACTCCGCTTGAAGACCGTTCTTCCTCCCGACTCCTTGTAGTTGATAAGAAAAACGGCGAGCTTTCGCATAAGCATTTTCATGATATAACAGACTATATACAAGAGGGCGACTGCCTTGTTGTAAACGATACAAGAGTAATCCCCGCAAGACTGTACGGTGTAAAAGAAGGCACAGGCGGAAAGATAGAGTTTCTGCTTCTTACCCGCAAAGAGCAGGATGTGTGGGAAGTAATATTAAAACCGGGCAAAAAAGCAAAACCCGGTGCACGCTTTGTGTTTGGTGACGGACTTCTTACAGCAGAGATATTAGATGTTGTAAACGACGGAAACAGACTTGTGCGTTTTTACTATGACGGACTTTTTGAAAATGTGCTCGATACCTTGGGCGAGATGCCTCTTCCACCGTATATTACGGCACAACTCGAGGACAAAGAAAGATATCAGACAGTATATTCAAAGCACTCGGGAAGTGCGGCAGCGCCTACTGCGGGGCTTCACTTTACACCCGAACTCATGGATAAACTAAGGCAAAAGGGCGTAAAGTTTGCATATGTTACTCTCCATGTGGGCCTCGGAACATTCCGCCCCGTTAAGGTGGATGATGTAGAAAATCACAAAATGCATTCCGAATTCTATGTAATGAACAAGGAAACTGCGGAACTTATAAACGAAACAAAAAAATCGGGCGGCAGGATAATATCCGTAGGCACTACATCTACAAGAGTGCTCGAAACACTTGCCGACGAAAACGGCTTTGTACACGAAGCTACGGGCTGGACAGATATATTTTTGTATCCGCCCTATAGATTCAGATGTCCCGATTGTCTTATAACAAACTTCCATCTTCCCGAATCTACTCTTATGATGCTTGTAAGTGCTTTTTCCTCTAAAGAGATAATCATGAATGCATACAAAGAAGCGGTAGATGAGAAATACAGATTTTTCAGTTTTGGAGATGCTATGTTTTTAAAATGATGCGTCATTTTAAAAACAAAACGGCAGGAGCAAGCCCCTGCCCTACATTGTCACAACATATAAACAAAGAGGTAAATTATGTTTAAATTATTAAAACAAGACGGTCTTGCAAGACGAGGCGAATTTGAAACGGTGCACGGCACGGTGCAGACACCTGTATTTATGAATGTAGGAACTCTCGGTGCAATAAAGGGCGCCGTTTCCAGCATGGACTTAAAGGAAATAGGCTGTCAGGTAGAGCTTTCCAACACATATCACCTGCATGTTCGCCCCGGCGACAAGGTAATAAAAGAGCTTGGCGGTCTGCACAAATTTATGAATTGGGACAGACCCATACTTACAGACAGCGGTGGTTTTCAGGTGTTCTCGCTTGCTAAGCTCCGCAAAATAAAAGAAGAGGGCGTGTACTTCAACTCCCATATAGACGGCAAAAAGATTTTTATGGGACCTGAAGAAAGTATGCAGATACAGTCAAACCTCGGTTCTACCATAGCAATGGCATTTGACGAATGCGTGGCACTTCCTGCAGAGTACAAATATGCCAAGGCATCGCATGAGCGCACAATACGCTGGCTCCACCGTTGCAAGGAGGAAATGGCTCGTCTTAACAGCCTGCCCGACACAGTAAACCCCAAGCAGATGCTCTTTGGTATAAATCAGGGTGCTACCTTTGATGACCTCAGAATAGAAAACATGAAAGAAATTGCAAAGCTCGACCTTGACGGCTATGCAATAGGCGGTCTTGCCGTGGGCGAAACCACGGAGGAAATGTATCATGTACTCGATGTTACCCTCCCCTACGCTCCCGAAAACAAGCCCAGATATCTTATGGGTGTGGGGACACCGCAAAATATACTTGAAGCGGTAGACAGAGGCATAGACTTCTTCGACTGTGTAATGCCGAGCCGTAATGCAAGACATTGTAACCTGTTTACGGAGTTTGGCTACATGAACCTCAAAAACGAAAAATTTGAAAAAGATCCTCTGCCAATAGAGCCCGGTTGCACATGCCCTGCATGCCGTAACTACTCAAGAGCATATATACGCCACCTGTTCAAGGCAAAGGAAATGCTTGCAATGCGTCTTTGTGTTCTTCACAACTTAAATTTCTACAACAGACTTATGGAAAATATAAGAAAAGCCATAGAAGAAGGCAGATACAAAGAGTTTAAAGAAGAAAAGCTTATTGCATACTCAAAAAGAGTGTAAACAAATAATAAACAATGTATATTTCTCTTGATTTTTACCAATATTTAGGGTATAATAATTAAGTAAATATTTAAACATTTTAAGGAGGTAAACAAACATGCCGGCAGGAGGACTCATATCAACACTATTTCCTTTCATACTTCTTTTCGCTATAATGTACTTTATGCTTATAAGACCTCAGAAAAAGCGTGAAAAGCTCACAAAGCAGATGCTCGACGGTCTTGTAGTAGGCGATAAGATACTTACAATAGGCGGTATCATAGGTAAGCTTATAGCTATAAAAGATGACACAATCTACCTTGAAACAGGTAAGGCAGGTCAGCTTTCCACTATGACTTTCAAGCGTAGTGCTGTAAGCGAAGTATTAAAGGCTGCTCCCGAAGCAAAGGCACAGACTGAAGATTCTTACGAAGATCAGTATGCTATCCCCACAGAAGAAGCAGACAAATAAAACAAAGGTATAATCATTTTCGCCTCCGAATATTCTTGTAATAATCGGAGGTGGATTTATGATTAAACAAAGTGAAACTACGCTCACCACATCGCAAGGCGCACTTACAAGGAGTATTTTTGCAATACTCAAAGCCACTATTTCGGCTCATATATTCCTTGTGATATGCTTTGCTCTTCTTGCTTTGGTGTACACATACACCAAAATGCCGAATTCTTACCTTACTCCGTGTGTATATGGTATATCTGCAATGTCGCTTATAATTGCAGGATTCATGGCAGCACGCAAGGTTAAGAGCATGGGCTATCTTCACGGAGCGTTAACAGGACTTATCTGCAGTATAATACGCATTTTGTTAGGTTATGCTGTATTCAAAAGCTATGTCCCCACAGACGGCATAGCAAAAACTATTATTTCGGCAGTTGTCATCTCCGCTATCGGCGGTATCGCAGGTGTCAACTCTGCAGGAAAGACTAAACGAAAATAAAGGGATTAAAAGCCAATGATAAAAAGCTATGCAAAAAAATTAACGGCAATTACCCTGTGTATTGTTTTGGTTATGTCTACGCTATGCACCTTTGCATGCGTTATAGACGAAGATCATAATAATATGCAGTTTTTTGCTGTGGATTTTTCCAAGCATAATTCGGGCGGAAGCACTCAGTCTTTGTCCGGCAACAGCGAGGCACGCATAGTAACCTGGATAAGAAATCCCGAAATCGTTACAGAAAATCAAATTCTTTCCCCTGTTTTTAAAACCTCGGTAAGCTTTTCTGCGGACAAGCTTTTGGGAGTTGAAAATTTTAGTGGCGAAGATTTGTATAATGAATTCAAAATAACGGAGTATCGTTTGAGAATTTGATACCTACTCACCTACCCAAATTTAAAAGAAAAGGATGAGTAGGATGTTTGTCAAAAATTTACTTGTTGGACTTCTTGCTTTTATTCTTGCTTCTTGCGGTTCTCTGCCAAGCGTGGACAAGCCCGCAACAAGCGATAAAGAAAATTCAAAAGTCACAATCTTAACATTTGAATGTACCGATGATGAAGCTGTGATTACAGATGACAATATGGAAGCCTCCGCAGAAGTTTTCAGGACAAAGCTATATTCGCTTGGTTATGTTGAAGCAACTGTAGCCAAACAAGACAAAAGCAAAATAGAGGTAAAGATTCCCGATGCAGATTTAGATGACATTGCATTGGAGCATCTGGGCGAATCTGCCGAATTGTCATTTAGCGATTTCGAAGGAAACCTCTTGTTGAGCGGTGACGACATAAAACATGCCAAAGCTGAGTACGGCAGACTCTCCGACGGTGAAAACGGGCACAAATTAGTTATCGCATTCACAGACGAGGGCACCAAAAAGTTCTCCGAAGCCACAAAGCGAATCAGCGAACTTGCAGGTCCGGACAATGTAATATATATTGCCATTGGCGATACTATTATTTCTGCTCCGAGAGTACCTCAGCAAATTACAGACAGCGAATGTTATATTGAAGGCGACTTTACAAAAGAAGAAGTCAGAATGTTCGCAAGTCAGATTCAAGGCGGAATACTCCCCTTATCTTTTGAACTTATAGAAACAAAAACAAATTAAGAAAGGATGAACAAAATGACATCAAAAAGCATTGGTAAATTTGCAATAGTAATCATAATCATTGCACTTTTAGCGTATGTTGCTGCTTTTGGTCTTCAGGTTGGAAACACTAAAATCAGCAAAGTATTTGACAAAGAAAATGGTATTAAAAGAGGTATAGACTTAGCCGGCGGTTCCGCTCTCTTATTTGAGCCCGCAGAAGGTGCTAAGGGCGTAAACGATGCTGCTATTGACGCAGCTCAGGAAGTACTTCGTACAAGACTTACCGCTCAGGGTTATCCCGAAGCTACTGTTGCAAAGCAGGGCGACAAGAGAATAAAGGTAGAAATCCCCGGTGAGGACATCGAAAATGCAGAAGAACTCCTCGGAAAAACTGCTAAGCTCACATTTACAGATGCCGATGGCAATGTAGTACTCGAAGGTAGCGATGTTAAGAGCGCAAAGGCTGAATACGGTGCTATAAGCGACGGTTCCAGCGCTTACAAAGTAGTACTCAACTTCACAGACAAGGGTACAGACAAGTTCTCCGAAGCTACAGGCAGAATCAGCCAGCTTACTGATGGCAAAAATGTAATACAGATAGTTCTTGACGATGCTGTAGTTTCTGCTCCCAGCGTAAGACAGCAGATTACAGACAGCGAATGTTATATCGAAGGTAACTTTACAAGCGAAGAAGCAAAGATGCTCGCCAGCCAGATTCAGGGTGGTAAGCTCCCCTTCGCATTAACTCTTGCAGAATCCAGAACAGTAGGTGCTACACTTGGTGAAAAGGCTCTTTCCAATGCTCTTACAGCTGCTCTTATAGGTCTTATCCTCGTAATGCTCTTTATGATAATTAAATACAGAATGTGCGGTTTTGTTTCCTGTATAGCACTTATCGGATATGTATCCATAGTTGCTCTTATCCTCGGTGCTCTCAGAATAAACCTTACACTCCCCGGTATTGCAGGTGTTATCCTTACTATAGGTACTGCAGTTGATGCTAATGTAATTATATTCGAAAGAGTAAAAGAAGAACTCTCCAACGGCAAGACAATCCGTGCTTCCATAGATGCAGGCTTCCACAGAGCATTTACTGCTATCTTGGACTCCAATGTAACTACAGTAATAGCTGCAGCTGTTCTCTATGTATTTGGTACAGGTACTATCCAGAGCTTTGCTACAACACTCTTTATCGGTACTGTAGTAAGTATGTTCACAGCTATTGTTGTTACAAGATTCCTGCTCCGTCAGCTTGTAGGATTCAACTTAAAGAACCCCAAGCTCTACTGCGCATACAAGGAGGTACAGAAGAATGTTTAATATAGTAGAAAAGAAATGGACTTTTATAATAATCTCTTTGGTTATAATTGCTGCAGGTATTGTTTCTTACTTCGCATTTGGCGGTTTCAATGCTGACATCGACTTTGCAGGTGGTACAGAAATTATAATCACAGGCATCAAATATGATGAAAAAGCTATAACAAAGACTATCGAAAGTGTTGAAGGTGTAAAGGTTTCTTCCGTACAGAAGATTGAAGAGGGTGTACTCGTAAAGACCCCCAACCTTACAGACAAGCAGGCTACTGCTGTTAAAGAAGCTGTTCCTGCACAGCACAAAGATGCAAAGGTTGCAAGCGTAGAAACAATCAGCCCCACAATAGGTAAAGAACTCTGGAAGAGCGCTGCTACATCTATTGCAATAGCTGCAATTCTTATGCTCCTCTACATCACATTCAGATTTGAAGTTCTCTCCGGTATTAGTGCTGTAATAGCTCTTCTCCACGATGTTCTTATCATGGTAAGCTTCTATGTGATTTTCCGTGTTCCGGTAAATACATCCTTTATAGCGGCTATCCTTACAATCCTTGGTTACTCTATCAACGCTACAATCGTTATATTCGATAGAATAAGAGAAAACGCAAGACTTGTTAAGAAGGAAGAATTCTCCGTTACTGTTAACAGAAGTATCAAGCAGACACTCGGTCGTTCTATAAACACTTCTCTTACAACTCTCTTTACACTTGTTGTACTCTACATCATCGGTGTACAGTCCATCAAGGAATTTGCACTTCCTCTTATAGTTGGTATCGTAGCAGGTACTTACTCTTCTGTATTTATTTCCGGTCCTGTATGGGCAACGCTCAAAGGAAACAAGAAAGCGTAAGAGGAAATGTAAAAAAAGTTTTGACCGCAAAAAGGTTGGAATATACGAAATGTTATAATAGGTTGAAACCCATCTTTAAAAGATGGGTTTCTCTTTTTTCAAAAGACCACTCCGTTGTGCTTGCACCTGTGGGTATAGGCTGAGTGGTTCATGGTACGCCATCGAGGAGTCGAACCTCGCAATCCCGAAGATTACCGTCGGATATAAGCCATGTACCCTAACCGCTGGGTTAATGGCGCATATATTGGTGG
>JAZLCB010000324.1:0-4519 GCA_045614005.1 Clostridia bacterium | reverse complement strand
TTGCCTTTTTGTCGCCGTCTTCTACAGGTTCGTGCCAGTAGTAGAGCATTTCGTTATCTGTTCTCTTGCCGGCTATGGTGTATTTTACGGTAACATCTTTTATCTTGGTAACTCTTACGCCCTTCTGGTTGTAACCCATTGAGCTGTTTCCTACGGTACTCCATCTTCCGTCATACTCACACTCTGCCGATTCGGGAGTATAAATCATGCTCTTTCCTCTGTCGGAGAAGTCTGTCGGCGGTATGTAGTAGCCCTCGGGCACATCGTCGGATGGCATTATCTGAGTTACGGTAGAGCTGCTTGCAGGTCTTATACCAAAGTATCCGTCCGAATAGAGCGGCATCTCTGTATCGTAGTAGTCGAATATAGTTTCGCCGTCTACCTTAAAGAGGATATGTACACCACCATCCACATCGGTAACGTAGAACTCAACTTCGCTCCACTTTTCGTTATCTATTATACCGTTGTTGGGATGTGTTTCTATAACGCCTGTTACGGCAGCGCCTGCTTTGTACTTCTGGAATTCAAATATGTCGGGCTTGATTGCTATCATATACTGATCGCCTTCCCACACGTGCGCTGCAGGTTTGGTCTTACGGAGCGCAAAACCTGCCCAACCCGAAGACAAATCTATCTTTGTCTTAAACTTCATCATTTTGTGGTTTGGTATGGGATCGGTATAGTATACCGTAGAGCCACCCGAAAGTGAAAGTACTCCGTCTTCTATGCCAACTTTTGCAGTTGCAGAAGAGGTAGCCCACTTATCTACATCCGAGGTATCTACCGTGGTATAGCCCATGTTTTTAAATGAGCCGAGACCATTTATATTGCTCTCGAGCTTTGCTATGGTCGAGTCTATCTGCTGCTGAGTTGTAGAGAACTTCTGATACTTGATGTTGGCATCTTCAAGAAGTGCATTTAGTTTTGCAATTGTACCCACCTTGTAGTCGCCTATGGCATCGCTCTCGGACTTAACCTTACTGAATTCTTTGGTTGCAGTTTCCAGAGCAACACCCAAAAAGTTCTTATCTACTTCTTCAAAGTTTACTATGGTAAAGAGATAAGGTACACCCTCACTCTCCCACTCACCGCCAAGCTGTTTTGTAACGTTGCGCGCTTTTACCTTCCAGTAGTAGCTCTGTCCGGGTTCAAGGTCGCCCACCTTGGCGTATTCAAAATATGTTGTACCCTCTGCTATTACATTCTTGAGCTCGGGGTCTGTTGCAAGTACATAGTCGTACTCATCGGCAAAAAGTGCCGGCTCCCAATGGAGTGTTACATCCTTATAGGATATTGTATCATCACCATTTGCAGGATAGGTCTGTCTGAATGATTCAAAGGGATTTTTGATATCCCATACATCCTTTTGAATACCTATCTCATCCATGCTGAAGTTTTCGTCTGTTATAACGCCTTCATCAAACTTAAGCTCTCTTGCCACATCTGCCTTAACACGCCAGTCGTGGTTTTCGGGGTCAACAAATATGGACATATCGTTTGACTCATAGTTGTTATCCACAGTACTGAGCTCATTAACACGGTCTGCAATTCTGTTGGGTGCAGCCACGCTTACATTGCCTGTTACTGTGTGGCCCACTGTAGCAAATATACCGCCGAGCTCATCTGTCTTGGTTTTAATAAGCGAAAGGTGCGAATACTTGGGAGCAAAAGGCTCGGGCATATTATCATAGAAGGACATCATCTCCTGAAGCATCGAACTGCTTGCTACGGTGGTGGTTCTGGAGCTTACCGCAAGACCTGTAACACCGTTTGCGGAGATATTGTTTTTGATGCTGTGGAAAGCACCAACTGCCAAAAGACCATTGTTTGCACTCTTGGAGTTTGATACGAAGATGTTGTTTTCTGCTATCTGACCGCTTACCCAGTCATCCAGGTAGAGACCGTTTATAGCATAGGAATCATCCAATGCAGAACCGAAATCGTGGAGGTAGTTGTATGTATATCTGTTACCGAGTGTCCACGAACGTCCGCCGGCATAGATAAGACCATAGTCGGCAAGAATTCTTGAACCGTTTGCAATCTCGTTGTAGCTTACGTCATATTCTACAGCATTTACCTGAATACTCAAGCCGCCGGGATGTCTGTGAATCAGGTTGTTTCGTACAACATTACCTACATTGGATTTACTCTGATAGTGTGATGTATAAGAATGACCTATCGCAAGACCGGAGCTTTCGATATTTTCGGTACCCATATTATAGAAATGACAGTTTCTTACAGTGTTGTTGTCATGTTCAAGATTGGGGTGTTTTGTGGCAACGCTGGTGGCGGGATTATAGAAGAATACACCGATTGAGCCGCAGTTGTAGAAACCGCACGCCTCTATGAGAGTGTTTAAACAGTTCTTAACTACTACCGAGCTTCCGCCGCCGTTGTAGGCAAAGGTACAGTTTCTTATCTCAACATTGTCACATTCGTCAAGAGCAAACATACCTGCTGTTTTGCTTGTAAGTCTGAAACCCTCGAACTTGAAGCCGTCGAATGTAACGTTCTTTACCTGAGTAAGGTTGAAATATGCATCCTTGTACACACCTATTTCAAGAATATCATCATTGGACATCTTGTAGGGAGGATAGAAATACAAGGTCATTGTTTCTAAATCTATAAAGTATTCACCCGGTACATCAAGCTCCTCTGCTACGTTTAAGACTCTCCATGTTCTGCCCGGCTGTACACCCGGCTTGGTGTGGTGCTTGAGTGTGATGGTCTTGTTCTGGGGATTTACGGATTCTACTCCGCTCCACTCTTCAAGGAACACCCATCCCATAAAGCCCTTTACTATAGCTGTGGAAGGATCCTGCCATCTGCTTATGTTGGGGTTGGTATACTTAAATACTGCGCCCGAAGCGGTGGAGTTATAAGCTGTTTTACCTTTGTCCAAAACTTCTCTTATAACATCGTACTCACCGTAGTTGGGATACTGTGCGTGATACTGCTCCTTGCCGTTTAATCTCATAACAAGAAGTTCCAAAGTATCGGGTATGGATTTGGACTTTGTCTTATTTAAAAGCATATCGAGAGAATCTCTGTCAAAGCCCTGCTTGCTAAGATCTACCGCACCTATGTGAGAAAGTGCAGACTCCTTGAAGCGTACCATCATGTTGGGGTCCTGAACTTTGGTAAACTGGCTTACATCCACTCTCTTGAAGCCCGAAAAGATTACCTCGCCGTCACCTGCAGCCTTGTAGGTAACGCGCGCATCGCTGCTTCCGCTTGCGGACTCGCCCAGCATGTCTATAATACCGTTTAAACGATATGTACCTGCATGAACCAGTACCTCTACAGCCACGCCATTGTGTGATGATGAGCTTACTGCCTTTGCCGCCTTTGCCATAGTAGCAAAGGGGGCTTCCTCTGTACCTCTGTTGGAATCACTACCGTATGGGCTTACATGAAATGTAATCTTGTACGGCTGAACCTCGGATGCGAGTATTGCAGTAAACTGTGTGCATAACATCAGACACAAAGTAACTACAGCTATAATTATTTTTGTTGCCTTTCTTTTCATATTATACACACTCCTTTACTTAATAAGCGTTTTAAACGCAAGAGGCTTTAATGTACCCAAGCCATCCCATATAAAGATGCATATTTCGTCGCCTGCTGTATACTGAGTAGGCGGTATCAACGCCGCATAGTCAGTTCCTGAGCCGGCTTCCGCATCCTGAACCTCACCACATGCCATGGTATGCTTTACCATGCCTGTTTCGGAGTCCTTGATAACTACGATTAACTCGTAGGATATGGGATATCTTGCACCGTTGGTAACGGTGTAGGTGATATAATCTGCGTTTACTATATCTTTTAATTCTGTAATTCTGTTGTTCTTGGCATCGTAGAGCTTAATATCGGATACGCCAAGCTCCATAGCAGAAAGTGTAAACGAACCGAAGCCTTCGTCTGCGGTGTAGCTTGCTCCAAGATCCTTGGAGTTGTTAACTGCAGTTACACGCCAGAAGTAGCTTGTTCCTTCCGCGAGGTCACTTATTTGCGCACAATCATCAAGTGTGCTTCCTGATGCAACTATGTTTCTAAACGAAGAGTCTGTTGCAACCTCGTATGTATAGCTGTCTGCAAAGAGAGCCTTTTCCCACGAGAGGACTACCGTTTTGCCATACGGAGTATCGTATATTACAGGAGTATACATACTAAAGCTTCTGTCGGCATTTTCGGTGCCGGAAACTTCGTTTTGAAGTCCGATGGAATCCATGCTGAAGTTGGATGTACGCGGAAGCGAAGCGGAGATGTTTCCGCTGTAAGATGAAACAAAGCTTTCCTTTACTCTCCAGTCGTGCTCTGCGGGGTTTTCAAAAATCTCACTGAGATTACTACGGCTGATGTTGATATTATCCTTGACTGTTCCTCGGGATACTGCTGTAGCCGAAGAAGCTGCATCTGCTACATTAACATGGAAGTTGCCTGTAACAACGTTTCCGGAATAAGGATAGAATTCCTTGCCCGAGGTACTCTCTATTATTGCGTCTATGGCATCTTTTGC
>JAZLCB010000323.1:0-3702 GCA_045614005.1 Clostridia bacterium | reverse complement strand
AAGGCATCTCCTGTCACTTGTTTGGTGCGACTCATCACGGCCGGCTTTCTGGGCTATGTATTGTACGATGGCATAAGTAAAGTGTATTTTGAAAGCGGCAATGCTCGTATGTCACCAGGTTCGATAGATGTGATTGTGATGCTTTACATGATCTTAAGAGTCTTGAGCTTGTGGCCTTATGATTCCATATATTCTTCGAAACAATATAGAGAACAACATGGCAATTATCAATATATTAGACAGATAGTCTGCGATGTCTTAATGTTTTTTTTGGGGCTCCAATATTGCTACTACTTTTTAAAGAGCAATACTTTACCTATATGGGTTTACTTCTTTCTCGCTGTGGTTTTTGGTGTAGGTCTTGTTTTGCTATGTGAGCGCTTTAATAAAAAAGAATAAGTTTATCCTCTTGCCGAATATACATTTTGAAACAACTAACGGCTGCTCGCAAAAATGCGGGTCGCCTTAATTTTTGTTACAATAGATATATAGCTGTGAAAAAATATTCATATATTTGCCGCAACTACAAAAGCGGTGCAGTCCCACCGCTACAAAAATATTACTAACCCCTCCAAAGGACGATGGAGACAAAATCTTTATTATTATGGGATTTGCAGAAGCTATTAAAACCTGTTTCTCTAAGTATGCTACCTTTAGCGGCCGTGCTACACGTTCAGAATTTTGGTACTGGCAATTGTTTACTTTTCTTGTAAGCATGGTGCTGACTGTTGTATTCTTCCCCTTGGCATACGTAGCCAGTTTAGTATTCTTTATTCCTAACCTAGCCGTATACGCACGCCGTTTGCATGACACCGGCCGCAGCGGTTATAATTTATTCTGGGCATTCCTGCCTCTTATAGGTGCCATCCTTTTGCTTATTTGGGCTTTGCAAGAAAGCAAGGATGACAACCAATACGGCCCCAATCCTTTCAAGGAAGAAGTAGCAGAAGCTTAACACCTGCGCTTAATGAGAAAAGCCATATAAGAGCGCTCCCCAAAAATGCCTAACATTTTTTCGGTGTAGCTCGCCGTGGCACAACACACATCGGTCGGCTCGCAGCATCGTCTGTGGGCCGACTTTCTTTTTGCCTCCTTTTCCGGCGCCTCCCCGCCTCTTCTTTCCATGCCCTCATACTTCCCAAAAACGGCCTTTGTAACTACTTGATAGTCAGTAGCCATTTTGGAGCGTTTCGAAAGTCTGATCTACGAAAAATTCCGCAAGACCTAGGAAAAATTTCTTAAGACCTAGTTTTTCCTAGCTCAGACTTTCGAAATGGGCGGAAGCTACGGGGTGAAAATCGGGAGGTATTTCCTGCTTCTCGACCACTCGGCGGATCCATTTCTTCATGCTCAAAATCCTCTGCGCATGACATCCCAATTCCTTACCCTCTACTATTAAAAGCAACATGGCTCGCTACAAAATTTTCTAAACACCCAGAAACGCTGCTCTAGGATTCCCATCTCCGAGATACAAACGCCTTTCCCCTACTGTCTCAATAAGGCTTCCGCTTCCATTCGGCCGACTCGCAGCATGCGGCCCGATGTATTTTTACCAAATGACACATCGAATTTTTTAAAAAAATTTTATATTTGCCGGTAGACATATAGATTGGCAAAAGCCCATCGCCTTAGTAATAACCCTTAACCCGGAAACAAGAAAAACTATGAGAAACAAATTCTTACTATTTATTTGTTGGAGTCTTCTATTGTCGCTCCCCGCAATGGCCCAAGAGAGAAAGAAGCACAAAGAGGCTGACAAATTTGTTTGGTATAGCGTAGAAAATGGTTCTGCTATTGAAGTACAGAACAAGAAGAAAGAAGTCATCATACCTTTCAGCGCCGGCTGCACCGAGGTGGAGTACGATTATCGTTCCACGCATTTTTTTGTACGTACCAAAGACAATTACATAGGATCCTTTGACCGCACAGGTAAAGTTGTTCTCACTCCCGGATTCTACGGCGGATTCTCTTATGAATACAAAGGCTACTACAAAGTGATGCGCAACAATAAAGTGGGCATTTGCAATGCTGACGGCACCGAGATTATCAGCCCCACAAAATACGATGATGCCAACAAGCGTTCAGACTATGATATCCCCAATCCCTACTACGTGGTGAAGAGCAACGGCAAGGTAGGCGTTTGCAATGACAAAGGCATAGAAATAATTGCCCCCTTAAAATACGATGACGTCAACAGGTTTTTGGTATATAACACCAGCACATACTACTACCGCGTAAAGAGCAACGGTATGGCCGGCATTTGCAACGCCAAAGGCGAAGAAGTAATAGCCCCCTTAAAATATGACGATGCAACTATGAGCTATGATAAAGACTATGGCTATTATTATTATGTAAACATAAATAAGACCACAGGTATCTACGACTCAATGGGAGTAGAGATTATCCCTCCTCTTAAATATGACAAAGTGCACCTATTGTCAAACAAAGAAGGCTGCTACTTTGCTGTGGAAAAAGGAGACAAAAAAGGAATCTGCGACGCTACTGGCACAGAAATCATCCCTCCATTGAAGTACGACAAAGTATATAAATTCTATGAAGAGCAAGTAGGTAGCTTTTATTATGTATATATAAAAGAAAAGCAAGGAGTGTGCGATTCGACAGGGGCAGAAATTATCCCTCCGATATTCGAAACTCTCTTTTACAGCCCTTCAAGCAATGGCTTCCGTACCCAAATTAACGGGGAATATGTGACGGTAGACAAAAACATCTTTACCAATCCCGAAGATAAAATTGTAAAGCAAGACAATGGCTATGTACTTGCCTACAACGACAAGGTATTGAGCAAGCGCGCGTACGACAATATAACATGGAGCGAAGAGCAAGGAAAATATCTCGGAGTCTTTTACAAATACCAAACATACATAGACCATTTCGGAAAAGAAGAATCTCCTATTACAAAACAGATATTCGACGAGGCCTACGCATTGCCCGATACTTACTTTAAAGAGAAAGTGGAAAAATACACATTACTTATTGGCGTCGACAACCTCAACAAGGAAGGCTACAAGGCTGTTGCTTTCAACAATATAGGAGTGCTGTATGCTCAACAAGGGAATGAAGATATGGCACTGGCTTATTACGACCAAGCAGCGGCCTTAGGCAACGCAAAAGGCATCAGCAATGCACAAGCCATAAGGGATGCCCGCAAAGCAGCAGCGAGACAAGAGCGCATGCAAAGGATTAACAGTGCGCTCTCTCAGATAAGCAACTCTCTGTCTTCTATGTCTAACACCATGCAACAATACAACAAATCTTCCAGCACTTACAACCAAGGCAATTATGGCTCCGGAAGCGGCTCCGGCACGTCAACAAGCGGCGGCGGAGTGAAGCGCGAACAGCACTGTACGCATTGCGCCGGAAGAGGTGAATGTAAACATTGTGGGGGCGATGGTTATGTGTTAGGAAAATTTGACCAGGAATTCCATCCGTGCACACACTGTAATGACAAAGACAGAGCGCCGAAAAATAAGAAAGGATTATGTAAGTGGTGCAACGGAACTGGTAAAAGATAAGACCGCAGAACGAACAAGAGATTATACCTATTTCCACACCGGTCGGCTCGCAGCATCCTCTGCGGGCCGACTTTCTTTTTGCTTCCCTTTCCGGCGCCTCTCCGCCACGTCTTCTCCTGCCCTTATACATCCCCAAAACGGTCTTTGTAACTATCTGAGAATCAGTAGG
>JAZLCB010000322.1:0-3350 GCA_045614005.1 Clostridia bacterium | reverse complement strand
CTCCGACTTCATACAGCATTGTACCGCCTGCAAATGCAAGAGCAAATGGGAGCACCGCGGTAGAAATACTTACTGCAAAGTAGCCTATGAATGTGCCGATAACCTCAACCACTCCTGTGGCAGAAGCTATAAGAAGAGTTCTCTTTTTGCTTATACCTGCTGCGAGCATAGGAGCTATTATTACCATGCCTTCGGGAATGTTCTGCAGAGCAATACCGCCTGCTATGGTAAGTGCTTCGGCATTGTTGCCTGTACCAAAGCCCACGCCTGCGGCAATACCTTCGGGCAGGTTGTGTATGGCAATAGCCATTACAAAAAGCAGTACCTTACCTAGCTTTTCGGAATTTCCGCTGTGGTTTTCCGGCTTGGTATCCGAGATGTTATGAAGATGCGGAACGAGCTTATCCATGAGGTTTAAAACATATGCCCCTGCAAAAATGCCTGCAATGGTTACAAATATTCCAAACTTTCCTCCGTGCTCCACCGAGGGCATTATAAGTCCGAATACAGCCGCACACAGCATAACCCCTGCCGCAAAGGACAAGATGATGTCGCTGAATTTGTGCGATATATTCTTAAAACCAAAACCTATAAGAGCACCTATAAGAGTAGCACCGCCTACGCCGAGTGCTGTAAGAAGAACTATACTCATGTCAAAACCTCGCTTTCGCTAATATCATACCATAATACAAGGTGAAAATCAATGTTTTTAAATGTTAAAAAGAAAGAATGCAGGTTATAAAATCTGCATTCTTATCGTTGCTATTCAGTGTCGGTTTCTTCATAAAAACCTATTTCTTTCAGAGTATTCAGCGTGTTAACACAGTCGTCATATACGCGGAAGGTGAGCTGATTATATTCGGTTGATTCTTCCATATAAGAATAATACTCGTAAGACAAATGGATTTCCATTAAGGGGTAGCTTGTTGTGACTATGTTTTCATAGCTGTAGCTAAGCATATCTTTTTTTATTGCTGTAAGAAGCTTTTCTAAATCTTTGTCATCAAAGAAGTAGGTTTTGTCATGCATTTTGTCAACTACATCTATGTAGGTTACTTTAAGATTCTGTAGCGGGTTTAAAATTTCGAAATTTTCTTTCAAAAATTCCTCAGTTTCAAACAAAGGTTTTAAGTCTTCTTCGTGTTCATATAAATTGATATAATATTCACGGCAGAGTGTGCTTCCGTTTTTAAGCTTGTAAGTAATTCTTATGTTAGAATTCTTAACATCACTTTCGGTTTCGGTAAGAGCACTATGCAAATCCGAAGTTGCCTTGATGCCTTCCTTGGAAGAGAATATTACGTTATGTGGTATTTTATAATCATTGTAGTAACTACCGAGGTCAACTGAAACATTTTCTACTTTATCTACATCAGGCACTCTTTTTTCGTATCCTGTAATGTCAAAGTGTATTGCTCCGATAAAACATATAGCAGCAATCAGGTATACTATAGCAGGCTTAATACTTCCTTTAAAGTCGAGTGCTTTTTTGGAAATCATATGTGCCGTAGCTGTGCCTATTATTCCAAGGGGAAGCATTGTAAACAGATTCTGCACATTGAATACACCTTGAGTATACATATAGCCTATACCGCTTGCCATGATAGCTACTATTGCCACAAACACAGGTTTGAGTCCTTTAAAAGCTATTACTTCGCCGTGAGATTCGCTCTTTCGTTTGCGGTAGAGCATATATGCACCGCCTGTAAACAGTACAGAAAGAACAGGATAAACATACCAGTATTTTTTTGTTAAAGTATCGCTTATACCTAAATAGAACCACTCAAGGAAGCGGTATAAATCCATTTGTGAAAATCCATGCAATTCGTTTCGGAGTAGTTCTTCCATAAGCTCTGCCAAAAACAGCGGAAGAAAAATAAATCCTATTGTAAATACTATATTTCCTACGGAATTGCCTGTCATCATGCCCACAAGCATGGTAAACGAAAGGAAAAATATAGTGTAGCAGAATAAGCCATACAGCCACTTGGCGACTTCAATGGCGGGGATGTTGTTGTAAACAATATCAAGCGACAAACCCAATAATGCTATTGAAGCAATAAAAACAGGGATCATAAGCAGGGTAAGAGCTGATATTATTTTTGTAGAAAATATGCATTTTCGCTCAATCGGCAGGGAGTGCATCATAGATACTGAGCCGTTTGAATTAAGAAAGCTCATAAGAATTACTCCTGCACCTATTGAAAAAATACTTGAAAATACAAATGCAGAACCTCCCCAGTATGTAAAAGAAGATGAGCCGTAGGTCTGATATGGACTTTCGTACAACGGGATTACACATCCCATAAAAATAAGCAGAGTATATAAAGCACCTATCCACCAGTACCTTTTCATATCCGAAAGGTACAAGGCTTTGTTAAAGAATGACATTTTGGAATTCATATCCCATACCTCCCAACTCATAGATAAATACTTCTTCAAGTGTAAGCGGTATTATATCGCACAAAATAGGGTTGTACGAATTAAATTTACACTCTATATCATCAATGTTGCCTCTTACTATAAGCATGTGTACTCTTCCTGTAGACTCGGAGTGGAGCACCGCTTCGTCTTGCGATATTTCCTGCGGAGGTCCGTTTTCAAAGGCTATTTGTATTTTGTGTATGTTACCTTTAAGGTCATAGAGTGACTTCTGCAATACTATCTTGCCTTCGTGCATTATTCCCACATGGTCGCACACATCTTCAAGCTCTCGTAAGTTGTGGCTGGATATAAGCACCGTGGTTTCGTTTTCTGCCACATCCTGCAGAATTACACGCCACACATTTCGCCTCATAACAGGGTCAAGTCCGTCTACGGGCTCATCGAGTATCATTACCTTGGGCATGGTACACATTCCAAGCCAGAATGCCACCTGCTTTTGCATGCCTTTCGAAAGTCTGCGAACCTTTCTCTTTGTATCTATGTTGAATACTTTCTTAAGGTTTTCGTATCTTTCGTCACTCCACGAGGGGTATATTCTCTTGTAGAATTTTGCCATGTCGTCTATGGAATAAGTAGGGTAGAAGTACAGGTCATCGCCTATGTATATTATGTCGGATTTTGTTTCGGGATTTTCGTATACTTTTTTGCCGTCTACGGTTACGTCTCCGCTGTCAGGAGAGTAGATTCCCACAAGGTGTTTAATGAGGGTAGTTTTGCCTGCACCGTTAGGACCGAGAAGTCCGTATACAGAACCCTTTTCCACATTAAACGACAACTCATTTAAAGCTTTGAAACCATCAAAGGTTTTTGTAAGATTATCTGCCTTAATCATGGTCTGCCTCCTTATACAATTCGTTTACTATTTCTGCAATTTCATCTTTGCCGTGACCGAGAAATCTCAGCTC
>JAZLCB010000321.1:0-1700 GCA_045614005.1 Clostridia bacterium | reverse complement strand
TTTATCTTTTTTCAATTGTTCCAAGCGGAAAACCCCTTATTAAGTCCATTACTCTTGTCGAAATATTAATATGTTGCGATTATATCACATCTTGTAAGGCAATGCAAGTTTTTTCTTAATAAGTATACTCTCGCAAAACATTGCTTGTCGCCTAATATAAGTAAATTGTAACCAAAATTTAACACAAAGTTGCTTTAACATAACCAAGTTACTTTGTTATATAAGCTGCGCATTCCATACATCTATATCGTTATCTGCAAAAACTTGTTTGAGGCGTTTGTGTACATCTTCCTTGGTAACACCTTTTTTAAGTATTGCCTGAAGGAAGCCTCCACCGCCTGCACCGCAGATGAGCTTGCCGTCTATCATATCCTCTATAGACTCAAATATCTGGTCTATTACCGTGTTGGTACTACCGGCATCTATCATCTTGGAGAGTTCCCAATGATAGTTAAGGAGCTTTGCAAAATCATCCACATGACCTCTCTCGAGTTCAAAACGCATAAGTGCAGTAACCTTTTGAATCTCGTTTAATGCATAGAGTGAATCAGGATTATTACCTACATATCTGCCTACAACATCCCTGAGTAAATTACGAGCAAGTCTGCGCTGACCCGTGTATATAAGCACAAATCTATCGGAAAGCTCCTTCATGGTTTCCTTGGATATATGCACAGGTGTAACCTTAATATCCTGCATGATTCCGGGCTTACTTGTAAGGTACTTGATACCATCGGTAATGCCACCCACCTGATCCTGCCAACCGCCACCGGTAGACATTATCTGCTCCATACAGAGGACATGACTGCACAAATCATCATTGGTATGCTCTATACCCATGAATTCGAACACAGCCTTGACGCAAGTTGCCGAAAGGATGGAGCTTGTGCCAAGTCCGCTACCCTTGGGTACGTTTGTAACCTCGGAATGCATCTCAAAGCCCCCGCCAAGACGGTTTAATATATCCTTAAGATTTCCGCCCGACTTGGGGATTATGCCACAAGCAAGGAGACATGCCTTTTGCAATGCAAATGGATCGTAAGGATCACCAGTTCTTTGTAAAGGTTCAATGGTGTCGAATTCGCCATGAACATCCATATCTCTGCTATCGAATATTACAAGTGGCTCATCTATCTTTTTGAGAGTTACGGAAACAGGTTTTTCGCCGTTCAAAAGAATTGCAGCATTTAGCACCGTGCCGCCATTTTCTATACAATACGGCGGAGTGTCGCTCCAACCACCGCCCCAGTTTACTCGGAGCGGAAGCTTAACGGTATGCTCGTCCTTAACTATCTTGCAAGTTGTATTTTCCTTTAAACTCTCTAATGTACTCTCTAATATAGTAGACTGTATACACTTGAAGCACTCACCTATGTAGCGTTCTCCTTCGCTTCCGCCAAGGGACACACCTATGTAATAGTGCAAACGCATTTTGGTGGCAAAATCTGCCGAGGAGAGTTTATCCTCCAACCACTTCTTTTGTATGGCTGTAAGTTCACCCGATTTTAAAAGGTTTGCGGTTTCTGTAGCGGGCACACCGGACAAAATGCACTTGTATATCTCTTCCATGCAAACAAGTTCTTCCATGCGATTGTTCCACATGATAATAGCTTCGGGGTCGGCATCGTTAAATCCGGAACACAAGCTCTTGCGCTCCGATGAGAGCCACGACTTAACATCTCACTACCCTGAACGATATT
>JAZLCB010000320.1:0-3406 GCA_045614005.1 Clostridia bacterium | reverse complement strand
GAAAAGCACTATTTTCAAGGCTTCGAGGCCGGTTCGGATAGCTTCGTTCAGGTTAGACATAACAGGAAAGAGGAATAATTATGAAATACACCCAATTAACCGCTGCCGTTATAGGATGCGGTCACAATGGGCTTGCACATGTAAAGGCATATAAGAAACTCGGAGCGCGCATGGTAATTTGCGACAGTAACGAAAAGGTCGGCAAAGCACTTGCTGAGGAATACGGAGCGACCTTCTATACGGACTACAAGGAAATGTTCAGTAGCGAAAAGCTCGATTTGGTTTCCGTATGCCTGCCCACACACCTGCATTACGGAGCGGTTATGAGTGCGCTTGACCATGGTATAAATGTTCTTTGCGAAAAACCCTTTACCCTTAGCGTATCGGAAGCAGAAGAAATGATACAAAAGGCAGACGAAAAGGGACTCACTCTCATGGTGGGCCATTGTCTTAGGTTCCTGCAACCCTATGAATATTTAAAACGCTGTGTACGCGACAAGCGTTTCGGAAAGCTTACATACCTCAATATGTACCGCCATTGTGCTACACCCGAGTGGGGTGCAGGTGGCTGGTTCAGAGATGTTTCGCTTTCGGGCGGGGCACTAAGAGATTTGCACATCCACGATACAGATGTAGTTACAAGCATACTCGGCGAGCCCGATGAAGTCTACACAACAGGCAGCTACATGGCACACAGCTCTATCTACAAATTCACGGGGCAGAATATAAGCGTGTCTGCAACGGCAAGCTGGAGAGACACCAAGGATACCAACCTCCAGAGAGGTTTCGATGCCATGTTTGAGGAAGGAAGCATTACCTTCTGCGGAAATGAATTTGGTGTATACACCAAGGAGGGAAAGCTTTTGAATGCTCTTGAGGACGAGGATTTCGGCGATTTCTTTGCACCGATAGGCAGAAAGTATATAGAGTGCGAAATCTCGTATCTGTGCCATTGCATTACAAACGGCATTAAACCCGAGCTTTGTCCGCCTGAGGAAACATTAATTACAATCAGAGTTAATCAAAAAGAAGAAGATAATATAAAAAAGATGTAAAGCCAAGAGGCTTTACATCTTTTTTGTTTATTTTATTGTTAATGCTCTGCAAGCAGGAATGAATTCAATCATATCGTACCAAAGCATTATCTTGTCTCCGTTTGCAAGTGCAAAATCGGTAGCTTTTTGCTTCGCACAAACCTTTCGGAGTTCGATTCTCTCCGAGTCGACAGCAAAAAAATACGCCACGGCTTTGCCGACTCGGAGAATCGTCAATCCGCTGGATTGACTGAAAGATTACGACCCAATTTGCTTTAGCAAATTCGGTACCCGCAATCTTTCCTTGCACGGCAAAACAATTCACAGGATTGTTTTGCTTCGTGCAAGCCTTTCGGAGTCCGATTCTCTCCGAAGTCGACAGCAAAAAAATACGCCATAGCTTTGCCGACTCGGAGAATCGTCAAGCCATCTGGCTTGACTGATAGATTCCGACCCAAAGCATTACGCTATGCTTCATGCTTTCGGTACCCGCAATCTATCTTTGCTCGAAAAAACAGTCCCCCGGACTGTTTTTTTTACGAGCAAACCTTTCGGAGTTCGATTCTCTCCGAAGTCGACACACATAAAAAACACCATAGCATTGCTATGGTGTTTTTTATGTGGTGGAGACGAGGAGAATCGAACTCCTGTCCGAAAATTCATCCATCGGAGGCTCTCCGAGCGCAGTTTGTGATCGTTATTCCCTCGCGCGTAAGTTCACAAACAAGCTTATGCGTTTGGTAGCTTCATTGTTCATGGTGGGCTCAAAGCTTTGCACACTCACGTTCACCACTAGATGACGCTCTTATCCAAGCCGTGGTACTCTCGGTAAGAACGGCCGCCTCTAATTAGGCAGCGTAAGCTAAATTTTTGTTAGCGTTTAATTTTAAAGTTAGGATTGTTAAAGCGGTTCCCGCCGCTGCTCGCTCCTCTGACTTCAAAACCCCCGTCGAAACCATTGCGTCCCCATAAAATCAGTTGCGTATGATTAAAGACGGAAATGTTTTTTCCGTCTTTAAAGTATACCCAATTTATATAAAAATGTCAATGTCAAATAATGACTTTATATCTCTATTCGTACATTATACTTTTTTAGCCAGTAATTCAGCTGAAGCATATAGGCTATGGTCTGCGGTGTTGTCATTAGCTGTCCGTACCACGGTTCGGATTTTTCGCTTCCTATAAGCCCCTTTACGGCATCGTAATCGGCTATTTCAAAAAGCGGAGCATTTTTATCCTTAAGCACTTCCTTTAGCATGCCCTCCACCATGGCGGTGTAGGCAGGGTTGTGAGTCTTGGGGTACGGGCTCTTTTTGCGGTAGAGTATTTCGGGCGGAAGTATGCCCTCTGCCGCCGCACGCAGAAGTCCCTTTTCTCTTCCGAAGAGGTCCTTTAGCTCCCACGGCACGCTATACATATATTCCGCTATTCTGTAATCGCAAAACGGCACTCTCACCTCAAGAGCCGAATACATACTCATTCTGTCCTTGCGGTCAAGAAGCGTCTGCATAAACCAGTTCATGTTGAGGTATACCATCTCTTTCATTCTCTTGTCTACGCTGTTATCCGAGCCAAGACGCGGGGCGCGGTCTACATACTCATCGTAGAGCGAATTTACATAGGACAAGGCATCTATCTTTATGTCCTTATTTATAAAGGTTTTTCTGTACGGTGTGGACTGTGCCCATGGGAAGCCGTAGGCAGAACGGATTTTTTCGTCCCTGTACCATGGGTAACCGCCGAATATCTCGTCGGCACACTCGCCCGAGAGTGCCACGGTGACATGTTTTTTTATTTCTTTGCAAAAGAGCAGGAGCGAGGAGTCCACATCCGCCATACCGGGCAAATCCCTTGCATCCACCGCATCATAGAGCGCATTTGCAAGCTCGGGGGTATCTATGGTTACAAGGTGGTGGTCGCTATCCAAATACTTTTGCATTATTTCTATATACGCTTCGTCGGAATTCGGCTGAAACTTACTCTTCTTAAAGTACTTGCCGTTATCCTTGTATGTTACAGAAAAGGTGGTGAGCCTCTCGCCACGCTTTTTCATATACGATGCCGCAACCGAGGATATTATGCTGGAATCCAACCCGCCCGAAAGAAATGTACCCACAGGCACATCGGATACAAGCTGTCGCTCTATGGCATCTTTTACAAGAAAGCGTACCTTTTCTATAGTCTGGTCCTTGCTGTCGGTATGCTTTTTTGCCTTTACATCGCTGTAGCACTTTACATTGAAGCCGTCTTGGCCAAAAGTGGCAAAATGACCTCGCTTTATTTCCTCTATGCCCTTAAACACACCATAACCGGGTGTCCTGCCCGGGCCTACAAGCATTATTTCCGCAACCGATTTTTTGTCTATTACCGCG
>JAZLCB010000319.1:0-2157 GCA_045614005.1 Clostridia bacterium | reverse complement strand
CTTTTTCGCTCAGTACGAGGAAAAAGCGCAAGTACATACGAGGTATTTACGAGCATTTTGACGAAGTAATGTGTGAAAAAACCAACAAAAAACATATTCTGTTATTAGCACAACTACTTCAGTACGTCGAGAGGTGAGGTTCGCTTAGAGCTTATAGGCTAAAAAGCATGAGAAATCTGCAAACTTTGCAGATTTCTACATATTATGAGTGTTTTTGATATTTTGACACTATGAAAGTTTAGTAATGAAGCCTATAAGCGATCTGCGCTTTATTTTACATCCCCTAACTTTATTTTAGAATGGTGATAACAAAATGAAAGATTACATTATAAGAGCCGCCGCAGATGACGGCAGTATAAGAGCATTTGCCTGTGTTACAACAGACACAGTAAACGAAGCATTTTCGCACCACAAAACCTCGCCCGTTGCAACAGCGGCACTCGGCAGAACCCTTACCGCGGCAGCTATGATGGGCGCAATGTTAAAAGGCGAAAAGGATACCGTAAGTATTCAGCTTACAGGTTCGGGTCCTCTCGGCAGAGTTCTTGCCGTGTCGGACAGCAAGAGCCGTGTAAGAGGCTATGTAGATAACCCCGTGGTAGATATGCCCCTTAACTCTGCAGGCAAGCTCGATGTTGGCGCATCTATTGGTGTAGACGGTTTTCTTACTGTAATAAATGACATCGGTTTAAAAGAGCCCTATATAGGCAAGATACCGCTTGTAACGGGCGAAGTAGGCGATGACCTCACCAAGTATTTTGCAATTAGCGAGCAGGTTCCCTCCGCGGTAGGTCTTGGGGTGCTTGTAGACAAGGACTATACAGTCAAGACATCGGGCGGATTTATAATTCAGGTTATGCCCGAAGCTACCGAAGATGATATAACCAAGCTCGAAAATAATCTTAGTGCGGTTAAATCCGTAACAGCACTTTTAGACGAAGGCAAAACACCCGAAGATATATTAAAGATGCTTCTCTTTGGCTTTGAGTATCATATTACAGATACCATAGATACTTCGTACAGCTGTAACTGCTCCAGAGAAAGAGTGGAAAAAGCGCTTATATCTATAGGAAGAGAAGAACTTTCCGCTATAATCGAAGAAGATGGGCAGACAGAGCTTTCGTGCCATTTCTGCAGTAATAAATATCATTTTAACAAGGAAGAACTTTTAGCTCTTCTGGAGGAAACAAAAAATGATTAAGGCTTGTCTTTTTGATTTGGACGGTACACTTTTAAATACTCTTACAACCATATCGCATTTCGGCAATTATGCACTTAGTCAGCACGGCATAGCGCCCATAGACTGCGAGGACTACAAGATGCTCGTGGGCAACGGTGCCAAAAAGCTTGTAGAGCGTATGCTCAAAAAGCAGGGTGCATATAATGAGGATATGTACGAGAGCGTGTACAAATGCTATGTTGAGTCCTACGATGCCAATCCAACACACCTTACAGAACCCTACGATGGCATAATAGATATGCTTACCGCGTTAAAAGAGCGTGGAATAAAAGTTGGTGTAATATCCAATAAACCCGATTACGCTACAAAGTCGGTATGCGCAAAGAAGATAGCTTCGCACCTTACCGATGCCGTGCAGGGTCAGATAGAGGGTGTACCCATTAAACCCGATATAACAGGACCTATGCAGGTATTGGACCGACTCGGCGTTTCGCCCGAGGATGCCATGTACATAGGCGATAGCGGTGTGGATATGCAAACAGGCAAAAACTTAGGTAGCTTTACCGTAGGTGTAGCGTGGGGATTTCGCTCGGTGGAAGAACTTAAGGAAAACGGCGCAGATGCTGTAATCTCAAGTGCAAAAGAAATATTGGATTTGTGCTGAAATATTTTTTTAAAAAAATTTGCAAAAAAGGCTTGACATTTAAAATAAAAAGTGTTACACTATCATAGTCGCGATTGAGCGACGCCTTTTGGGAGCTTAGCTCAGCTGGGAGAGCATCTGCCTTACAAGCAGAGGGTCACAGGTTCGAGCCCTGTAGCTCCCACCAAAAGCACACGGAAGTTGGATTCCGTATGGTTTTAAAATATCAATTTAGTTTTATGCTGCGTAAAATCTCTTGAAAATACGTCGGTATTCTCTGCGAGATTTTCCTTGCCTAAATCAAAATTGATTGATTTAAAACTCTTCGACCTTA
>JAZLCB010000318.1:0-1420 GCA_045614005.1 Clostridia bacterium | reverse complement strand
AGCGGCAGAAAGGTAATAGCCCGCGGTGATACCGTATCGGAGGGACAGCTTCTCGTAAGCGGTGTTACGGAAACAGCTTACAGGTCCGACAGATATATTTATTCTTCGGGAACGGTTACCGCAAGAACATGGCGCACCGAGGAGGGTGAATTCAATCATAAAAACATTAAGAAAATAAAGACAGGTAAATCCAAGACAAGATACAAAATAAACTTGTTTGGAAAGGATATAAATCTTCATTTTGGAGGTAAGGTAAAGTTCAAAGATTATATAGAGCAAAGCCGACGCACACAAGCCAGGCTTTTTACAAATATTTATTTGCCTATAACCTTTACAACCGAGGAATTTTATGAGATAATAACCAAAGAAGAAGTTTTAAGTGATGATGCTCTGATATCGCAAGCTGTTAAGTCACTTACAGACAAAATATTAAGTAAGCGTGCCGACGGAGCAACTACGGTAAAGAGAACTTACGGATACGACACCTTAGCAAACGGCAATCTACATGTTACAGTTACAATCGAAAGCATCGAAAACATTGCAGGCCAAGTCGGAATAGATATTCAAAAAGCGGAGGATAATATACTTGGAGAAGATAATTGAATTTGACAACATCGACAAAATAATATCGGTATTTGGCGAATACGATAAGAATATAAATCTTATAGCCAAAGAGCTTGGCGTAAGCATAATAAGCCGTGGTGAAACAGTCAAGATTTCGGGTGAAGAGGCAAAGGTCATTATGGCGTCTCAGGTGGTTACAAATCTTATGCGCCTTTTAGATAGCGGCGACAGCTTAAACGACCAGAATGTTGCATATGCTATAGAGAGCGTGCGTGACGGTGTAGACCCTGCCGCACTCTATGGAAGCGACTGTGTATGTATAACTGCCAAAGGCAAACCCGTAAAGAGCAAAACCATGGGGCAGAAGACATATGTCGATGCTATCAAAAAGAATACAATCACATTTGGTATAGGCCCTGCAGGTACAGGCAAGACATATCTTGCAGTTGCAATGGCGGTAAAGGCATTTAAAAACAAAGAGGTTTCGAGAATTATCCTTACAAGACCTGCTGTAGAAGCCGGCGAAAAACTCGGCTTCCTTCCGGGCGATTTGCAGAATAAAGTTGACCCGTATCTTCGTCCTTTGTACGACGGACTATATGAGATGCTCGGCATGGAAGCTTTTGCAAGACTTTCGGAAAAGGGAGCTATAGAAGTAGCACCGCTTGCATATATGCGCGGAAGAACGCTTGACGATAGCTTTATTATCCTTGATGAAGCACAGAACACCACTCCCGAGCAGATGAAGATGTTCCTTACAAGAATAGGCTTTAATTCCAAGGCAATCGTAACAGGCGATATAACACAGATAGACTTGCCCGACGGCAAAAAAAGTGGCCTTAAGGATGTAATAAAT
>JAZLCB010000317.1:0-2094 GCA_045614005.1 Clostridia bacterium | reverse complement strand
GCCTGTAAAGTCCTCTACCTCAAGAAATCGGGAATTTGCATTTTGATACAGCTCGGGTTCATATCTTCCCAGAGCAATGCCTATGCCCGCTTCTATGTACTTGTTGTAGCACAAAAGGTCGTTGGTCTGCACCGCTATATTTGGGTGGAAGCCCTCTCTGTGGCAGGCGTTTACAAGCATCTTGTGGGCGCTTGTATTCTCACCCATGGTTATAAAGCTCTGATTCCAGAGGTCTTTTAACATAAGCTTTTTACCGCACAGCTCACTTTTTGCCGATGCTCTGAAACGCATAGGTCGGCTTGCATATTCAAATCTCTTGTGGTCGGGATATTTTTCTCCCTCGTCATCTATTATTATGTCAAAGTCATCCATGTGGGTATCTTCGAAGTCAAATATGGTTTTAAAGCTTATTTTGGGGTTTTGCGAGGTGTAATTTATTATGTGGTCGGTTATTTCATTTCTGAGAACCCGCACGGCTATTTTTATTTCTTTGCGTTCTTCGTCGATACCGCTTACTATGTTGTCAAGCTCTCCGAAAATCATAAAAAGTGAGTTCTGAAGCTTTTTACCGTCTTCGTTTAATGTGATTTTGTTGCTGTGTCTGTCAAAAAGGGTATATCCCAGCTCTTTTTCCAAGCGTTTTACCGAAGCCGATACCGAGGTAAGCGGTACCATGTATTTTTCGGCAGTTTTGGCAAAGCTCTGGGTTTGCGCACTTTCAAAAAAATATCGAAGTTGCAATAATTCCATACAATACAGCCTCCTTTTCCACAAGTATTATACATCAACTTTAAAAGTAATGCAAGGTAAATTCAGCTTATTATTTACAATTACGAAGTCGGATGATATACTGATTAAAGTTTGATAAAAGGCGGTTATTATTGTGACAGATAAGGTATTTGGTTATATAGAAGAAATGTACGGGGAATATGTTGAATTTCTAAAAAACATATGCTCTTTTGAGGCAAGGGCAAAGGACAAAGAGGTTATCGATGCTCTTATTGACTACATAGAAGAATTTACATCGCAAAGAGGTTTTTGTACGGAGAAAACCGTATTTGAAAAATGCGGTAACTTCCTCACCGTGGACATAAACAAAGGCAAAGAGAAGGGGCATCTTTTCTTGGCGCATACCGATACGGTACACGACAAGGGCGTATTTGGCAAAAACCCTGTTACCATAGAGGGCGACCGTATGCAAGCTCCCGGTGCGGTGGACTGCAAGGGCGGTATTGCAATAGCGCTTCTTTGCATGGAAGCACTTATGAAAGCAGGCTATGACAAACATACACGCCTCATACTCACATCCGACGAGGAAATATCCAATGTCCTTGGCGGTGAAAAGGAAATGGAGTTTTTTGCTTCGTCCGTAAAGGGATTTAAGAGTGCCATAAACTGCGAAACTACCCGAAAAAATGAAGTTGTAGTGTCCCGCAAGGGTATTTTGAGACAGCGGATAGATATATCGGGCGTGGGAGGACATTCGGGTTGCGATTATTTTACTTCGGCAAATGCCGTACTTGAAGCCGCAAACAAGATTGTAGCCCTCGAAGGGCTCAGTGCGGAGGGCGGAGTAACCTACAACTGCAGTGTTATAGACGGTGGCAGTGTGGGAAATATCATCCCCGATAAGTGCAGCTTCATTGTGGATATAAGAGTGCCGGACACAAAGGATATGGATAGTGCACGTTCCAACGTTGAGAAGATAGCAGGTCATAGCTATGTAGAGGGCACAAGCTCTACCATAACTACCATAAGCACAAGAAAACCCATGGTAAAAAATGAAGATACAATGGCTCTTTTTGATACTATTAATAAATTAAGCTGTAAATATAATCTTGGTAAACTCACACCGATAGAATCGGGCGGAGGCTCTGATTCTGCTTACACTCAGGAGGCAGGAGTGCCGAGTATATGCGGGCTCGGTGGTAGCGGAGACTTCTTCCATACAGATAAGGAATACATATATCTTCCTTGTATAACACAAAGAGCAAAGATACTCGGTGCATTTTGTATAGAAGGGTAACCGTCGGAGATTCGAACGGAGTACGGTTTTTGCGGCAAATTCTACGCAATACTACGTCAAAATGCTCG
>JAZLCB010000316.1:0-5169 GCA_045614005.1 Clostridia bacterium | reverse complement strand
AAGATAATCCGCATTCATTTGATTTAGCTTAGCTTCTACTATGTCGGCACCGCCTGCATTTGCGGCGTAGTATCTGTCTGCACCGTTTTTATCGGTATTTGCCTTGTCAAATTCTCTGGGTATCCTCTTGTACACCAAAGCTACCTTTGCGCCTTGAAGGGCAAAAGCATATGCTGTGGTAGCACCAATCCCTTGCGGATTGTTTGCTCCTGTAATAAGTACAACCTTATCTTTTAAACCGTAATCTGTCATTTATATTACCTCTTTATTTTATTGCATATTTACTGCAAACATATTGCAGACATTCTATAATCAATCACATGAAAGCACACCCACAAAGGTGTGCTTTCATGTAGTTATATCCCATCTGTAAGCATTTCGTAAGTAACTCCGTACTTTACGGCAATATCCCTTGCATAGGACATGCCCTCGGGCGGAGCAACCTCTATCTTAAATGACCTTTGTCCGCCGTCGCTCTTTACTACAAGTGACGAAGCCTTGGCATCGGGATTAGCCATATTGAATTCTTCGGTATTTTCGCCAAGCTTATGCATATGTGTATTGTATATTGTACGCACGGATTTTTTTAAAAGAGCCTTAACGGAGTCCTTTGCTATATAATATCCCTCCTCAAATGAAGTTGTGGAGAAGGATTCATTAAGCAGGCAAAGGCTATCCTCGGTACACTCTGTATATATTTCCTTAAATCGGATGCACTCCTCACCGAGTCTGCCGAGGTCGAGTGTCTTGTCCTCATCTGCAGGAAAGTGCGTATATACACAGTCAACCGGCTTGTAGCTAAACTCTGATGCCGGCACAAATATACCGCCCTGAGAGAGAACATACATAATGCCCACCGCCTGAGTAACCGTAGTCTTACCGCCACGGTTTGCACCGGTTAAAATATACACGGTATGCTCCTTATCAAAAGTAAGGTCGTTTGTAACGATATCTTTGTTTTTGAGTCCCGACACGGCAAGCTTGAGGTTATAAAAGCCCTTGGCATCCATGTGGAGTCCGTCGCAATCGAGTACATTTGCCTTGCAGAAGCTATACCCTTGTGCCATACACTTTTCTACAAATTCGGCAAATCGTATATAGTAGATAAACTCGGGGATTATGTGAGATATATTTACAACCGCGATATCTGCATATTTATTGAGTGTTTCGCGAAGCTTTTTTATAAGCATATCGAGCATTTTGTTTGCAACACCCGAAAGGTAGAAGGTAGAGTTTGCCATGCCGTCGCCATCGGCAATCTTGGCTACGGTTTCGCTCTTTATACTCTGCCCTGTGAGACCCTTTATCTGCATAACGCCCACGCCTGCCTGAGCATTTATGTATCCACCGAGAAGTGCGCCGTCCGAAGATGGGTTTACGGGGTGATAGTGCATATCGCCATTCCACTCGGTGGTATCCTGTATTTTGTCCTTGGAATTTAATGCATCGGCAAAGTTACTTACTATGCCCGATTTTTTGAACTGTTTACTATTTACTGAAATAAGTCCGAGGCTTGTAGCTTCAAAGCGTTCATTGACATTGATGCCAACGGTAACGCTCTTAATTTCGGAGGACTGAAGTTTAAGCGAGGCGATATCTTTTTTCATTTCGCCAAAGTTGGCATCATGATAAAGATTAGACACATACTCTCCAAAGCCTTTTAGTCCCTCCGACTCCACGGCATATTGAGTAAAGCACTCCTGCATAGCTTCAACACAGCTTATATAGTCATTGAGTTCATCCATACGGCGCAAAAGATGCCAGATGCCCATCTTTTCGTCAGTATTCAGGTGGTGAACACCGAAGCTTCGTATGAATTCAAATTTGTCAAAAAGCTCTGTTATGCGTGCCCTGAGTTCAGGGGATTTCAGGATATCGCAAAACACATCTTGCCTGTAGCGAGCTGTATATGCATCTGCAGTCATGGCAGAAAGGATATCCAATATAAGCTTGGATTCCTTGGGGCTGTCGGTAAGCTTTTGACAAAGCATATCGAGTGCAAGGTCATGACACGCTGTTTCCGAGAGCTTTTTATACTCTGCTTTTTCTATATTAGGATAAAGAATGCTGTAGTTTCTTTTGGTTTCCATTTTTTGCACCTTTCAAAATATCACTTAAATGCTCTGTACAAAAATGTAACAATCTGCGCTCTTGTACAGAACTCTTCGGGTGAAAAGGTTGTAGCCGTTGTTCCTGAAGTAATGCCCTTTTCGAGTGCCCATGCAACCGCATCCCTGTAGTTGGCATCCTGCGGTATATCGGTAAAGGGTATCTGCACCGATGACTTGGGACTTCCTGCAGCAATCCACATATATCTTATGGCAGCAGACCTATTGCACTTGTAGTTGGGTGCAAAGGTAGTGCCTCTCTCCATCTTGAGTTCCCACGCCCAGCGTGTGGCGTCGTAGAAGTAGTCCGAGGGGCTTGTATCTGCAAAGTAGAAGCCGTCAGTCTCGGGACTTCCGTGCATACGATAAAGGAAGGTAACCACCTGTCCGCGGGTACACTTGTCATCGGGCGAGAATGTAATATCGCTTGTGCCCGAAGTAATGCCATTATCTACCGCCCACTTTACAGGCTCAAGATAGTATGCATCCTCAGATATGTCTATAAATTTAGTAGGCAAGGTGTCATTTATTTTAAGCTCGGCACACGCTTCTGCAACATAATCGGCATACTCTGCATTGCCGATACATTCGTTTAATGTAATCTCTGCTTCGCCCTCGGTTTCGAGGATACCCTTTATGTAAGCTCCTCCGCCTGCTACGGCAGAATAATTCATTACAATACCTGCTCTGTCTGTAAGTCTGAACCTTGCAGGTACTAAAGTATCATCATGTCGCTGTACATAAATACCTCCGCCGATATCGGCTTCGTTTTCGGCAATAACACCGCCCGACATTATAAACTCACTGCCGTCATTGCACCACACACCTCCTCCATACATAGCTCTGTTGAAGGTGATTTCACCGCCGGTCATATTAATAATACCATTGTTATTCCAGATGCCACCTCCGTTACCGTTTATGTTTGCAGGGTCCGTAGTTGCCATGTTCTTGGAAATATATCCGCTCTTTATGGACACAAATCCGCCATTATTCCATAAGCCTCCGCCATAGCGAGCACTGTTTTCTATAATGGTAGCACCATCTATCTCTAAATTACCTTTGTCGTTATTCCACACGGCGCCGCCACCCGTACCTGCTACATTTAGGGTAACTTCACCGCCCTTTAAACGAAGGGTTGCACCGTCATTGCTCCAGATACCGCCACCACATGAAGCAGTATTTAAGGTTATGGTACCTTCGTACATAATAAACTCTGTGGTAGAATCGTTGTCATTCCACACGCCGCCGCCATACAAGCCTTTGTTGTCATAAATATCGCCGCCGTAGAGGTAGAAATTTGTATTGTTATACACTCCACCACCGTAGCCGCCTTCGTTTTGGGTAATTACTCCGCCATACATTTCTACAGTTCCGTTGTTGTGGATACCTGCGCCGTACTCAGCATTTCCTCCGCGTATCTGTGCGGTAGACTCTCTTGTGCAATTACAAAGAATGAGTTTGCCTCCCACACCAACATTTATTACACGCTCACTTTCTGTCATCACAATGGCGTGTCCGTTTAAACAAAGGTATAATGTCTTACCGCCTCCGATATTAAGCGTAGTACTGCGCTGTATGTCCTCGGTAAGATATATATGGGCTATTCCCTTGGCGTTGTAGGGTATATCTCTTTTGCCGTCCCACTCGGTATAGGTTACGGCAGAATGATTAGTGTGTTCACCGATTTCTATATAACCTCCGCAGTAGCAATGCTTATGCTTTGCAGCTTCTATGGCTTGTTCTTTGGCTATAGTCTCTGCGGACTTGGGAGTACTTAACGTAAAGTTTACGGCTATTACCCTGCGGTTTTCAAATACGGTTACCCGAATCGAAGCGTCAACACCCGATATTTTTATATCATCCTTAGAAAAATCTTCAGGAAAGCGTACACTCTCGCCTTCCTTAACCCTTACAACAACCATAAATTGATAGCTCTTTTGCTCAAGAAGGGTATCATCATCTCCAAATTTTCCGTTTAAAGAACTGTTTGCAATCTCCAGACGGTCATCGGACAGGGTATACGAAACATCGGATTTCCTATTTCCGATTTCAAAGCCCGACATGGACATGGATACCTTTTCTATTTTCTCTGCGCCAAGTACTGTGGCAGGCAAAGAAAGCACAAGCAAACACACGCACAAAAGCGCACTCAAAAGCTTTTTCATTTACATTCCTTCTTTATTGGATTTCGTTTTCTTTGCAAGAAGTTTCGATTGCAATCTGCGATTCTTGGCAAGGGCAGCCGCATTGCACTTGGGACATCTTGTAAGGGTTGCGGCACGGCTTCGAAGCTGTGTCTGCCATGTATGCCCCTTACTGCATCTCCACCACACGGGAAGAGAACTGCTGTGAGTAATAGTTTCGGGTGTGAGAGGGAGGTTTTTTCTGCATCCCACTCCTCAAGCAAATATAATTTATCTTCTTTTTTGCAGAAATCAATAAGGTTCATATCATCACCTTCCGCAATTTTTCTGTATTCGAATACCACATTTTGCAGTCATTGAAGATAGATATTTTTATTTATTATCGGTATTACCATCTATAAACTTCATAAATCTTTCAATGATTACTGCTGTTTCGGCTCTTGTGGTATAGTCATTTGGTTTGAATGAATTATTTCCTTTACCGCTTATTATATTCTCCGATGTCATAACCTTTGTTGCATATACGGCAAAGTCCGAAATATCCGAAGCATCGGAATATGTTAGTTCTCCGCTATTATCTGAATTTGCATCTACTCCCTTGTACTGCATATAACGATACAAAGCATATACAAGGTACTCTCTTGTTACAAAATCATCGGGATTAAGCTTTGCAAACTCTTTGTACAAGTCGTTTTCGCGAGCCCAATCCAAAGCACCCTGATACGATGCTCCCTCTGCACTTACAAAAATCTGCAGAAGCTCTGCCCATGTGAGCTTGTTATCGGGATTAAACATCTTGTTTGCATCAGGCTTCATTAAGCTGTTTTTAAGGCAGTATGTAACACCTTCGTGATACCACGAATACTCGGGCAGGGTGTTGTTTTCGGGTGTCTGCCAGGGAACAATGGCACTTGTGG
>JAZLCB010000315.1:0-2966 GCA_045614005.1 Clostridia bacterium | reverse complement strand
AACAAGATAAAATTGATTGTTTTTCGAGACGGCAGGTCGCAGGAATACTGTCGTATTTCAAGACCGACAACGAAGAAAAACGGCTATTTTACTTGTTTTTGGCGAGTTCGGATACTAACGCAACTGCTTAAGCACACGGGACTCGAAACCCGTATGCCTTAAATTTTTAAAATTTGCACACTTTTCATTTGTCGTCCTCTCAAGGCGTCAGCCTTCCTTCGTCCTCCGCATAAAAATTGCACTAAATTTTATGCATTTAAGGTCGAAGAGTTTTAAAGCAACCAATTTTGGATAAGACAAGTAAAAACTCGCAGAGAATATTGAACATATTTTCAAGAGTTTTTGCGCAGTATTAGACTAAAGTGGTGATTTAAAACCATACGGGGCTCGAATTCCGTGTGCTTAAGCTCTAAGCGAACTTCACCTCTCGCTGTATCTTTATACAGCTTCGGGTATCCCTCGCAAGACAAGCCTCACTCGGTTCAGTTCACTTATTCTGCATCTTTTTTTACAATTAAAAAATTTTAGTTAGGAGTATTTTCAGCATGGACTTTACATACATTCCAACCGAATACGAAATAAAGCTTATGGTACTTTATACCGTATCACATCTTAAGGTGGCATCTGACTACACCATGATAGCAGATGTTATATCTTCATGCGCTAATGTAAATTACTTTGAGCTTGAAAGCTATATAACAGACCTTATGGCAAACGGCAACCTCGACGACTACGATGCCGACGGTCAGAAGTACTACACTACCACCGATACGGGCGAAGAGACAATAGGTTTCTTTTCCGGTAAGATTCCTGCCAGCATAAGGCTTCAGCTAAATGACAAAATATATGGTATAAACAGAGAAAACGCAAGAGGAAATAAGCTTTTTGCAGATTACCTGCCCATAAACGAGTACGAATATATGGTAAAATTTTCTATGGAAGAAAACAACACCGTAGTTTTGAACTTCGAATTGTATGCAGGAAGCAAAGAGCGCGCCGCAGAAATGTGCACTTACCTCAAGCGCGACACTACAGGCTTTTACAAAAACTTTATGAAACTTATGGATGATGGAATAAATTCTCTGTCGGAGTGATTGTATGAAAAAGGATTTTATCAAAAAATATATAAGCATATTTATTCTTGCTGTACTTGTAATAGCTGTATACAAAACATTTGACAGTATGGGACTCGTGTTTGGATATATAGGCAAATTCTTAGGCATCCTGTCTCCTGTTTTCTGGGCGTTTGCAATAGCGTTTATTCTTTTTCCCACTTGCAGAAAATTGGAAACTGCATACAGTCGATTTAAGCTTGCTTTTATATCCTCGCACTCGCGCGGATTTGCCATAACAACGATTTATCTTGCTGCTCTCGCCATTGTGGTGGGCTTTTTCTGGATACTTCTGCCTATGGTATTTACAAGCATAACCGAACTTGTTAAACAGCTTCCGCATATCATAGAAAAAGTGGGCACATACCTGTATTCGGTTGAAATTGCAGGTTATTCCATGAAACCACTTTTAGACAATATAACCATATATGATGTTATGTCGGTATTTAACATTACCAACGTTCAGGAAATAGTAAACAGCCTTGCGGGATTTTCTATGGGTATTATAAATGTGTTTTTGTCTATAATAATATCCATATACATTCTTGCAGATCGTTCATCGATTCTTAACGGTACGGAAAAGTTCTTTACTCTTATTATGCCAAAAGACAAAAAAGCTGTATTTGTAAAGTATGTACGACACTCATTTACCATAATGTACCGCTACATTTACTGCCAGCTTCTTGATGTTGTAATAGTGTTTACGCTATCTTTTATTGCACTTGGAATACTCGGTGTTCAGTACGCTCCCGTACTTGCAATGTTTATCGGTGTATTTAACATCATCCCCTACTTTGGTGCTACAATAGCATGTGCGCTTGCGGCACTTCTTACCGCACTTACAGATAGTCTTTCTGCAGGTATAGTAGTTGTTATAGTGCTTATTGTTCTTCAACAGCTCGATGCAAACCTGATACAGCCTAAGCTTGTAAAAGACACTCTCAAAGTTAAACCTTTCTGGGTTCTTTGCGGAGTTCTTGTAGGCGGAGGACTCTTTGGTATGATAGGAATCCTTCTTGCCGTTCCTGTAATGGCACTTGTGAAAATTGTATTTGAAGATATATATGATTACCATACAGTAAGCAAAACCTCAAACACGAGCAAAGATTAATGTAAATTTTTATAAAAAAACCTTGACAAACATATACAAAGCTGATATAATTCTATAGGTCGGTTCTCTTAATCGGTTAGCTGACTTATACGCGGGTGTAGTTCAATGGCTAGAATTCCAGCCTTCCAAGCTGGCCGTGTGGGTTCGATTCCCATCACCCGCTCCATTATGTGCGCCAGTAGCTCAGCCGGATAGAGCATCTGCCTTCTAAGCAGAGGGTCGGGAGTTCGAGTCTCTCCTGGCGCGCCATTTTTTCTGGTGGGTATAGTTCAGTTGGTTAGAGCGCCAGATTGTGATTCTGGAGGTCGTCGGTTCGAATCCGACTACCCACCCCACACTTTTTATACTGGGCTGTAGCCAAGTCGGTAAGGCACCAGATTTTGATTCTGGCATTTTCGCTGGTTCGAGTCCAGTCAGCCCAGCCACCCTTCGGGGCAGCCAAACGGCTGACAAACAATTTAATATTTGGACCATTAGCTCAGTCGGCAGAGCACTTGACTTTTAATCAAGGTGTCCGGAGTTCGAATCTCCGATGGTTCACCAACCAGAAGCACTCCGTAAGGAGTGCTTTTTTGGTTGGTGAACCATGCGAAGCTCGGTTTTCTGCGCACCTTGATAAGTCAAGTGCTCTTCCTTGGCTGAGCTAATGCGAAGTCGGAAGCACAAAATCATTCCCGCTGCCGGTGGCAGATGAAGGGAATGATTTTGTGGCGCAGTGGTCGAAAGCAAAGTGCGCTCCCTTT
>JAZLCB010000314.1:0-2342 GCA_045614005.1 Clostridia bacterium | reverse complement strand
GATACCAAGTGCTGCAAAGGACATAAGCAGAACTGCCTCGGAGCTGAACTGCGAAACAGTATTGCTGAGATTGACACCTGTCTTCCATGTCTGGATAAGGTGACCAAATCCGTGGAAAAGGTTGTTGGAACTCGAAATATTCAGGGTGTGCATGGCTTCTGCAGCGCGGATGCCCACAAAGCTTATATACATATATTTAAAGGCGTTACTTGCCGGTTCAATGCTGTATTGCTTATTGGGAAATGTAAAAAATACATCGCCCTTGCTGATTTTTACAATGTTTCCGTCAAAAGTGAGATTGCCTTCGCCGTCCGATATGATAAACAAACGATAGAAATTCTCTTTAAAGTTTTTTATGGCTGCATCGGTTTCATATACGAACTGAAGAGTCTGGATGGATTCATCTACATCGGATATAGGGATAAATTTACAAATACTATGCTCCATTTCATCACCTCGCTGAAATTATTATATATTAAATCGTCAAAAAAAATCAAGCATATATAGTCATTTTCCATATTAAAGTGGATTTATTCCATTTTTTTTATACATTAAAAGTGGTATGATACAATTGTAAAAATGTCAATTAATCAGGAGGCGTTTTAAAATGAAAAAACCAAGAGTTGGTGTTTTTGGTGCTTTCAGAGGTATATCTATGATAGATATGCTGCTTATATATCCCGAGGCGGAGCTTGTTGCAGTATGCGACAGACATCTTCCCGCACTCGAAAAGGTAAGAGAGCACGCAAAAAAGTATGATGCAGAGGTGGCTCTGTACGAAAATTTTGACGATTTTATTGAACACGACATGGATGCAGTAGTTCTTGCAAACTGTGCCAACGAACATGCTCCCTTTGCTATTCGTTGTCTTGACAAAGGCTTACACGTTCTTTCCGAGTGTCTCCCTTGCGAAACTCCCGCACAGGCTGTTGCACTTGTAGAAGCGGTAGAAAGAAGCGGCAAGATATACTCTTTTGCAGAAAACTGCTGTTATATTACTTATTGTTGGGAAATGTGGCAAAAGTGTCGTGAAGATGCAATCGGTGATATAGTATATGCTGAGTGCGAATATATTCACAACGGTATCAACGCTACACCGCAGCTTACATATGGTGATCCTAACCACTGGAGAAGCAGGATGCATCCCCACTTCTATTGCACACATTCACTCGGTCCCATTATCATGGCATCGGGCAGAACTCCCGTACAGGTTGTAGGCTTTGAAACTCCTACATATAAAAAGAAGGAAAAGCTTGTATACGCTCACAAGGGCTGCAGCGTGTTCATGGTTACCCTGGACAACGGAGCTGTAGTTAAGGTTATGATGGGCGGATACGAAAAGTCCGGTATCCCCTGGAACTACCAGTATTACGGACAGTATGGTCATATAGAAAGCTTCCGTTTCCCCGAACAGAAGGAATTCAATATGTACACCGCAGACAGAGAAAAGGTTGTAGCAGGTAAGCTCAAGCGCTACGACCCTATCATAGAAATCGCAAGAGATTATGCTCTTAAGGCAGGCTTTGAGACATCGTTCCAGCAGCATTGGGGAGCAGACTTCTATGCACCTTACTTCTTTATTCAGAAGATACTCGGCAATCCCGATGGTCAGTGGACTGTGGATGTATACCAGGCGCTCGATATGGCACTCCCCGGTATATTTGCTCATCGTTCCGCTCTGCAGGGTAACGTGCCGGTTAAGGTACCTAACTTCAGAAACAAGGAAGAACGTGATGCATACAGAAATGATAACGCTTGCTGTACACCCGAGGTTGCAGGCGATCAGCTTCTGCCCAATTCTATTCATCCCAAGCTGGATGTTCCACCCGAACATTACGAAAAGATGAGAGAGCTTTGGCTCAACAAAAAGCGTCTTAACGGCGATGATGTTCCGCCCGACGCAGCACACTAAAATTAACAAAAGACTGTAAACTTTGTTTTACAGTCTTTTTTGATGAGATTAGGAAAAAAGATGCAGAATGAGCGAGCTGAGCCGAGTAAGGAAGGCCTTGCGAGGCTCAGTTTGCTCATTGTGCATCTTGTTTGCCTGTCCCTTTATCATTCAAAGGGGGGTTCATTAATTCTTTTGAATTAATGAACCCCCTGTTTTAGTTGCGGGTATCTATATGATTTTTGTACTTTCCGGGCGGTACACCTACCGCATTTTTGAATGTACGGATAAAGTTGGCATAGTCATTAAATCCGCACATAAATGCCGTGTCGGTAACGCTTTTTCCCGAAAGGAGGAGCTTTTTTGCCTCGGTAATGCGCTTGCTTACGATGTATTTTGTAACCGTTGTACCACAGTATCGGTTAAAAAGTCGCGATAGCTGTGTGGGGGA
>JAZLCB010000313.1:0-4764 GCA_045614005.1 Clostridia bacterium | reverse complement strand
TCCGGTGTAAGTCCTTTTCAGGCGGTTGCTACAGCCATGGCTGGAACTATCGGAACAGGCAGTATAGCAGGTCTTGCAACAGCCATAGTTTCGGGCGGACCCGGTGCTGTGTTCTGGATGTGGGTGAGTGCACTTCTCGGTATGACAACCAAATATGCAGAAATCGCTCTCTCGCTCAAATTCCGCGAAAAGAACGAAGAATGGCAATGGATAGGCGGACCTATGTATTATATAAAGAATGGTCTTGGCCCTAAATTTAGGTGGCTTGCGGTTCTTTTTTCCATCTTTGCAATGCTCGCTTGCCTTGGTACAGGTAACGCCACACAGAGTAACTCTATTGCTATAGCTCTGGAGGCATATGTTCCTACATGGGTTACAGGTCTTGTGCTTGTTATCATAGCTACTGCAGTTATACTCGGCGGTATGCGAAGAATAGCTGCCGTAAACGAAAAGCTCGTTCCTTTTATGGCTATGTTCTATGTTATATGCTCGATTGTATGTCTTATCATAAACGCAGAAAAAATCCCCGATGCTTTTGCACTCATATTCAGAGAAGCATTCAAGGTTAAATCTGCAGTCGGCGGTGCAGCAGGCTACGGCCTTATGGTTGCCATGAAATATGGTTTTTCAAGAGGCGTATTTTCCAACGAGGCAGGTCTCGGTAGTGCACCTATGGCTCATGCAGCATCCAGTGCAAAAGAACCTGTTCAGCAAGCTCTCTGGGGCATGTTTGAGGTGTTCTTTACCACCATTATCATATGCACATGTTCGGCACTTGTGCTTCTTACATCGGGCGTGTGGCAGAGTGGTGCGGACGGTGCGGCTCTTTCCATAAAGGCATTTAACACCATCATTCCTTATGTGGGCGGTATAGGAGTTACACTCTCCACCATATTCTTTGCTCTTTCTACCATATTGGGCTGGGCATACTATGGCGAAGTAAGTGTGGAATTTCTTACAAACGACTCGCACAAGGCTATTATCGCATACAGAATCGTTTATATCATATTCGTCTATATAGGTGCTGTAGGAAGTCTCGATTTAATCTGGGAAATATCCTCCGCCATGAACGGTCTTATGGCTATACCAAACCTTATAGCAATAATTGCTCTTATCCCTGTTATAAAAAAGATTAATGATGATTATTTCAAAGCAAGAAAGCTAAAATAATAAACTAAAAACTTAAAGGGTGTAAATTAGTTCTCACGAATTAATTTACACCCTTGTTTTTGTCTTTATTTTTTCGATTTGCGGAACATAGTACAAAAAACAAGGAAATATACACCTTTTATTTAAAGCTTGTATTTGATAAAATTATAGCATAGAGGTTAATGCCTCTACATATTATTGTACATAAATTTTATATTATTTTCAGGAGGAATTTAAAATGGGAAAACAGACATCTGATTTCAGGTACAACACAGGTGCTACCAAGGTACCTTGGGCAGCAGTGGGTGAGAACTACAATGTTCACGACTTAATGGAAATTATCCGTTTCTTAATGCAGGGTAATGGTCCGGAATACGATCAGGCTTTAGAAGCAGTATGGCAGCAGGTTAAGAAGCTCGAGCCTCTCGCTACACCTCCCGGCAAGCTCTCCCTCGGTTCTCAGGTAGAAAGAGCAGAAGCTGCATGTAACGAATACCTCGGTATAGACACATCCACATTCGTAACAAACGCTACAGCAGGTTTTGAAATTGCATATAAGTATGCTAACCTCAAGGCAGGCGACGAAGTTATAGTTCCTGCTATCACATTTGTAGCTACAATGGCATATCCTTTAGCAATCGGCTGTAAGCTCGTATTTGCAGACGTAGATCCCAGAACAATCAACATGGATCCTGCAGACGTTGCAAGAAAGATTACAGACAAGACAAAGATGATAGTTCCCGTACATATCGGTGGTTACCCTGTTGACCTCGATCCTATTATGGAACTTGCAAGAAAGCACGATATATTAGTTCTCGAAGATGCTGCTCACGGCTTCGGTGCTATGTACAAGGGCAAGAAGCTCGGTACAATAGGTGACTTTGCTGCATTCTCCATGCACGAAGTTAAGAACATCACCTCCTTTGGTGAAGGCGGTATCCTTACCACAACAATCCCCGGCTTCGGTCCCGATATGAAGAGAGCTCGTTTCTTAGGTCTCGATTTCAGCTGCCCCATCAAGGATTGGCTCTACAACATTACTCCTATTCCGGGTAAAGAAGGCCCCTTCATGGCAGGTAACTCTTCCACAACAGAAATTCAGGGCTTAGGTCTTGCACTTCAGGTTGCTCGTAACGAAGAAATCATCGCTACACGCCGCGCAGCTGCAGAATACTTAACAGGCAGATTCCAAGAAAACGATGCTATAATTCCTCAGCTTCTCGATACAGAAGACATTAAGCCTTCTTACCACATGTACCTCCTCCAGATCGACCCCGCAAAGGCAGGCGGCGACATTCAGGTACTCAAGAAGAAGTTAGAAGAAAAGGGCGTTACACAGATAGCTCACTTCGGACCTCTCTACAGATTCAAGGTTGTACAGGATATGGGTTACGATTCGGACGAAATCGCAAAAACATGCCCCAACTGCGAAGAAGTGTTCTACAAGAGATTTACACACCTTCCTCTCTATGGCTTAAGCCAGGAGCAGCTCGAGTACATGGCAGATGCAGTGCTTGAAGCAGTTAAGGAAATGCAGGAAGGTAAATAATCTTTGGAGATGTAAAAACGAAGAAGAACGCTTATAGCTTTTTCAAACAGACTCAAAACTTTAAAATATATGTAGAAATCTGCAATTTTTGCAGATTTCTCATATTTTTAAGACTATAAGTTTGAACCGGCTAATATGTTTTAGGAGGAATAACATCATGGCATTTTATATGGAAGACATGTCTGTACTTGATATGAAAAACGCTATGCAAAAGACCAAAACGGTTATAATTCCCGTTGGTGTTGTAGAACAGCACGGATATCATCTTACACTTTCTACCGACATCAAAAATTCCGTAGGCCTTACCAGAGCCGCAGGCGACAGATTAAATGCTATAGTAGCTCCGTCTGTTAACTACTGTTTTTCGGGCGGTGAGCTTTTAGGTACGGTAAATGTAAGTCCAAATGCTTTTGGTATATATATTTCCGAGATTGTAGCGGAATTTGTTCGCATGGGCTTTGAAAATATCATTTGTCTCCTTGGTCATGCAGGAACAGACAACAGAATTTCTCTTGAAAACAGTTTAAAAATGATTTTAAGAAGAAATCACGACATAGCCGAAAAGGTTACTATATCTCTTGTTGAGGTATGGAAGCTTTCTCCTACATGGCTTTCGGGCTTTAGCATGGAACCCGAGCACGATTTCCATGCAGGTATGATGGAAACATCGCTTATGCTTCATCTCTATCCAGATGATGTCCGTCCCGATTATGTAATGGACGAAGAATACTATGCAAAGATGATGAGAACCGACCAGGATTGGTTCGAGAAGAGAACCAAGCCCGTAGACCATCCCTTTGTTATAGAAACCGTATCGCAGAGAGATGAAATCGAAGTCGGAGTAATGGGACTTCCCGAGCTTTCGAGTAAGGAAATTGGCGAAAAGATAACAAACGAAATGATAGATAATCTCGTGGAGTTTGTAGATTTATTAAATAACAGAAAAAATTAATTGAGGTGAATAAAATGGCAAAAATCAAATGGGGCGTAATAGGTTGCGGCGGTATAGCATACAGAAGAACAATCCCCGGTATGATGCTCTCCGAAAACAGTGAGCTTGTAGCTGTAATGGATACCAATTTTGAAGCAGCTAAAAACGTTAAAGAAGAGTTCGGTGCACAGTATGCATTTGAAACAGTAGAAGAAGTACTTGCTTTAGAAGAAATTGATGCAGTATATATTGCAACTCCCGTATTCTGCCACAAAGAGCAGGCTATGGCAGCAGCTAAGGCAGGTAAGCACATCCTTTTAGAAAAGCCCATGGGTCTTACAATAGAAGAATCCAAGGAAATTGCAGATTTCTGCAAGGCACAGGGTGTTAAACTCGGCGTAGGTCTCATGATGAGATTCTCCGCATATCACCAGAAGATGAAAGAACTTATTGCACAGGGTGCTATAGGCGATGTTGTTTCTATGAGAGCGCAGCTCACATGCTGGTATCCCGAAATCCCCGGCAACTGGCGTCAGGACAAAACACGTTCCGGCGGTGGTGCACTTATGGATATGGGTATACACTGTATAGACCTTCTGCAGTATATTTCGGGCACAAAGGCAGTTACTGTTACAGGCTTTAGCCAGAACCAGACATTTGCTTACACAGCAGAAGACTCCGGTGCTGTACTTATGAAGATGGACAACGGTGCTACCGCATATGTTGACTCCAACTTCAACATTCCCGATAACGCTGCAAAATGCCGTATTGAGTTCTACGGTACAAAGGGTTCAATCCTTTCCGAGGGCACAATAAGTCAGGTAGAAACAGGCGAAATCCTCCTTACAACCTCCGATGATACTGCAGGCTACAATGCAAAGCAGAACAGAGAAGACGGCGACGGCTCCGTGGTTGTAGAGGTAGTAACAGGCAATATGTACGAAAAGGAAATTTCTTCCTTTGCAAACGCAATCATAAATGATACCGAGCCTGCTATCACAGCTTGCGATGCTATCAATGTACAGACAATAGTAGAAAAGGCATACGAAGCATCGGCAGAGGGCATATATAAGAATATATAACAAATAGTTTTCCGCAGAGAGCGATTATCGCTCTCTACACTTTTTTATTAAAC
>JAZLCB010000312.1:0-7980 GCA_045614005.1 Clostridia bacterium | reverse complement strand
TGGCGGTACAGGTACAGGTGCAGCTCCTGTTGTAGCTTCCATCGCTAAAGAAATGGGCATACTCACCGTTGGTGTTGTTACAAAGCCTTTCAGATTCGAAGGTAAGAAGAGAATGCAGCAGGCAGAAGCAGGTGTAGATGGCCTCAAGGACAGTGTAGATGCACTCGTAGTTATCCCCAACGACAAGCTTCTCGAAATCTGCGACAAGAAGACAACAATGCAGGAAGCATTCAAGATGGCAGACGATATCTTAAGCCAGGGCGTTAAGGGTATATCCGATCTTATAACATCTCCCGGTTACATCAACTTGGACTTTGCAGATATCCAGTCTGTAATGAGAAATACAGGTGTATGCCACATGGGTATAGGCCGTGCAACAGGCGAAAACAGAGCAGAAGAAGCAGTTAAGATGGCTATAAACAGTCCTCTTCTCGAAACAACAATCGACGGTGCTACAAAGGTTGTATTAAACATCTCCGGAAGCGCAGATTTAGGTCTTATGGAAATCGAGCAGGCTTCTGAACTTGTACATCAGCTTGTTTCCGACGAAGCTGACATCATCTTCGGTACATCTATAGATGCTACATTAGGCGATGAAGTGGTTATCACAATAGTTGCTACAGGCTTTGAAGGTACTGCTAAGAAGGAAGAAGATGCTGAAAACGGTGCTTCTCCCATATTCGGTGCTATGGGTTCTAACTCAAAGTTTGATGTTGACGATGTAGTAATCCCCACTTTTTTAAACAGACCTATTGACTAATTCATTAATGTGAGGAAATAACATATGAAATGTCCCTATTGCGAGTATCTTGAAAGTAAGGTTATAGATTCAAGACCCGTTGACGAAGGCGGTTCTATCCGCAGACGACGCGAGTGTCTTAAGTGCGAAAGACGATTCACCACTTATGAACAGGTAGAATCTGTTCCGCTTGTTGTTATCAAAAAGGACGGCAAGCGTCAGGTATACAACCGTCAGAAGATGATGAACGGTATACTCCGCGCGTGTGAAAAAACACCTGTTAGCTTTACCGAGATAGAAAAAGCAGTTCTCGAAATAGAAACAACCTTAAATAACAAGCTCGACCGCGAAGTGTCTTCTACCGAAATCGGAGAGCTTGTTATGGACAAGCTTAAAGCCATGAATGATATTGCTTATGTGCGTTTTGCTTCCGTATACAGGGAGTTCAAGGATGTAAATACCTTCCTTGAAGAGCTCAACAGCATGCTTCACGGCAAGGAGTAAGCTTATGAAAATAGGAAATCTTACACTTGAAAATAGTGTTTTTCTTGCACCTATGGCAGGGGTTACAGACCTGCCATTTCGTGTTATATGCAAGAAATTCGGAGCAGGCCTCGTGTATTCGGAAATGGTCAGCTCCAAGGCAATGCATTATAATGATAAAAAAACTATGGAGCTTCTTAAGACGGATGTTAAAGAAGCTCCTCTTGCTGTGCAGATTTTTGGACACGAACCCGAAATCATGGCAGAAAGTGTGGAAAAGGCTCTTTCTACAGGCGCAAAACTTATCGACATAAACATGGGTTGCCCTGCGCCTAAAGTGGCAAATCACGGCGACGGAAGCGCACTTTTAAAAGACCCTGAGCTTATCGGCAAAATTGTAAAAAGTGTTAAGGCAGTATCGCCCGTTCCCGTAACCTGTAAGATGCGTATAGGTTTTGACGATATATGTGACGTGGCAAATATTGCCCGCATCATGGAAGATAGCGGTGCAGATGCCATATGTGTGCATCCGAGAACAAGAAGCATGTACTATAGCGGTAATGCGCTGTGGGAGTATATAGCACTTGTAAAGGAATCGGTATCAATACCTGTAATAGGAAACGGTGATATCAAAAACGCTTCCGATGCCAAGCGAATGATAGAAAAGACAGGCTGTGATGCCATAATGATAGGTAGGGGAGCACGAGGAAACCCCTTTATATTCGAAGAAATTCTTGCATCTTTAGATGGCAGAGAATATAGCGCACCTACTTGCACCGACAGGCTCAAAACCCTTATGGAGCAGATAGATATGTCCGTAGCACTTAAGAGCGAATATATCGGTATAAGAGAGGCTCGCAAGCATGTGGCGTGGTATACCAAAAACTTAAAGGATAGTGCAGCACTAAGAAGCAAGGTATGCACTTTAGAGAGCTACGAAAGCCTCATAGACGAAATAGAGAGATATCTCGATATGCTGGTGAATTCCAATGAAAACTAAACTTACAAACAAAATTTTAATACCTGTTTTAGCTTTAATCATTTTGTTGTTTCTGGTTTGTTTGTTTCTTTTTAAGCCGTCAAACGGCGGATATGCCGATTCGGTAGTACACATTAAACGAGGAAATAAAACAGTAGAAAAAATAAGTATAAAGCATATGGAGGGAGAATGGTACGAGCATACCATAGGCACAAATACCATTCGTGTAACACAAGACGGTGTATATATGAAAGACGCTTCGTGTCCCGATAAACTCTGTGTACACAGCGGAGTGATAAATAAACCGGGGCAGAGCATTGTGTGCCTTCCCAATAAAATAATGGTGGAAATAGAAGGAAGCAATACCAAGGTAGATGCGGTTGCGGGGGCGAGATGATATGAAGACAATTACTCTTGCGCGATGCGCACTTTTTGCGGCAATGGCACTTATAATACATGTGTTGGAGTCGTTTATACCGCCACTTCTTCCAATACCCGGTATTAAACTAGGAATTGCAAATGTAATAACTCTGGCGGCAGTATATATACTTGGAAACAGGGAAGCTTTTTTTGTACTTATTACAAGAATTGTTCTTGGCAATATGTTTACAGGACAGGTACTTTCGCTTATGTACAGCCTCTGCGGAGGCGTTTTGTGCTATGTAGTCACCATTTCTTTAAAACGCTTTTTTAAAGAAAACACAATATGGTTTCTGGGAGTCCTCGGTGCCGTGGCACATAGCATAGGACAGACGGCGTGTGCCGTTATGCTTTTTGATTCTATGTCCCTTGTTTACTACGGCGCGGTTATGTGTATGGTTTCATGTGTAAGCGGCACATTCACAGGGCTTTGTGCACAGTTTATTATAAAACATTTTGGAAGTATTGAAGGAAAAAACAAATGAAGACAGTATTTATATACAATGAACATGCAGGGAAGAAAAAGGGTAGTGATGCTACCCTTATTTCACAGCTTTCGGAGCGTGGCGACAGCGAAATAAGTGTATATACTACCAAATCGGTAGGAGATGCAGAGGAGTATGTCAAAATATTCTGCGATGGCAACGGCTGTGCAAGATTTGTAGCCTGTGGCGGAGACGGTACTCTGTGCGAAGTGTTAAACGGAGTAATGGAACGCGAGGGCTGTGAAGTTGCACTTCTGCCTATGGGAACAGGCAATGATTTTTGCAGAAATTTCGATTCAATGACAGTAGACGACATTTTGTCCTCGGACATTACAAAGTGCGATGCCGTAAAGTGTACACTTACATTAGGCGACAAAAAGAGGGTGGTATACTCTGCCAACATGGTAAATATCGGTTTTGACTGTAACGCCGCAGATATGACATCTTCTATGAAAAAGAAGCCATTTATCTCGGGTACACTTGCCTATGTTGTTTCGGTTCTTGTAACGCTTATCAAAAAGAAGGGTGCTTCCCTTTTGATAGAGGCAGACGGCAAGGTTATACATAACGGCGAGCTTCTTCTTACCACAGCGGCAAACGGATGCTTTTGCGGTGGCGGTTTTATGAGCAATCCCCATGCTTCTCTTTGTGACGGACTCATTGATGTGAATATAATAAAAAACATATCTCGTTCTAAGTTTATTACCCTTTTGCCCTCGTACAAAAAGGGAACATTTTTAAATAAAAAGGGAATCGGAAATATAATTTCTGCCTTAAAGTGTAAGATGATAAAGTACACTTCTCTTACGGGTACGGTAAAAGTTTGCATAGACGGCGAGATTTATGATGCCGACGGCATGACATTGGAAATTGTCCCCGAAGCGTTTAAGTTTGCAGGGCAAATAAAATCCGTTTAACCACTTGAAATAATACTTATATTATAGTAAAATATTATTATATATTAACTAATATCGGAGTTCAATGATTTTATGGAAGTATATCTGGACAACAGTGCCACAACCAAGCCTTATGCAGAGGTTGTAGCGGAAATGACAGAAATTTTAATAAATAACTACGGCAATCCGTCCTCGCTTCACTCTCTGGGCAAGAGAGCAGAGGATGCACTAAACGATGCAAGACAGACCATTGCCGATACACTTTGCGCTTTACCTGCAGAGATAGTTTTTACAGGCGGAGGTACAGAGAGCGATAACCTTGCCATTACAGGAACAGCCCTTACCTACAGAAAAAACGGCAACAAGATTATAACTCAGAAGACCGAACACATGGCTGTGCTCGAAACAATGCACCGTCTGGAAGAGATGGGCTTTGAGGTATACTATGCCGATGTAGACGATACAGGCTGTGTAGATGCAGACGATATCATAAGCCATATAGACGATAAGACCATACTTGTAAGTATAATGCATGTCAATAACGAAACAGGTGCGGTTATGCCTATAGAAAAGATAGCTTCGGCAATAGACCACAGCAAATGTCTTTTCCATGTAGATGCAGTTCAGTCCTACGGCAAACTGCCTATTAATCCCGCCAAGTCGGGAATCGACCTTATGAGCATATCCTCGCACAAGATACACGGCCCTAACGGTGTCGGTGCACTCTATGTACGAAAGGGCGTTCGTCTTAGTCCCGTCATTCACGGTGGCAAGCAGGAAAAGGGTTTAAGGTCGGGCACGGAAAATCTTGCAGGTATATGCGGTTTTGCCAAGGCTGCCAAAATTAAATTTGCCTCTATGCAAGAGGACAGAAAGCATATATCCGCACTCAAGGCTAAGCTTATAGCAGAACTTACAGCGGCAATAGAAAATACAGTTGTAAATTCCCCTGAGGACAGCATATACAGCATTGTCAATATAGCATTCCCGGGGCTTAAATCCGAGGTGCTCTTGCACGTGCTCGAATCAAAGGGCATATATGTATCCACAGGCTCTGCCTGCAATTCCAAAAAGAATTTAAGCTATGTGCTTAAAGCCATGGCTATTAAGGATAATGTAGTAGACGCGTCAATACGCATAAGCCTTTCTTCGTTTAATAGCATAGAGGAAATGGATTATGTTGTAAAAACATTAAAAGACGAAGTAAAACTTCTTAGAAAAATCATGAGATAGGGTGTATACAAAGTGAAAAAGATGATACTCATAAGATACGGAGAGATTATATTAAAGGGCTACAACAGACCTGTATTTGAAGATGCTCTTGTCAATAATATCCGCAGTGCAATAAAGGATCTTGGCGAGGTTAAGATAACCCGCGCACAGGCTACCATATACATTGAACCGCTTGAAAGCGATGCTCAGGCAGATGCTATTGCCGAAAGAGTAAAGAAAGTATTTGGCATAGTGTCCATAGTAATAGCCTACAGAACCGAAAAATCCATAGATGCCGCATTCCACGAAATCGTTCTCGATTTTGATGCGCTTTTAAAGTCCAAGTCGACATTCAAGGTAGAGGCAAAGAGAGCCGATAAGAAGTTCCCTTTAAAGTCGCCCGAAATCTGTGCCGAAATCGGTGGCAGAATCCTTGCAAAATATCATAATCTCAAAGTTGATGTCAGAAACCCCGAAGTGGTGGTTCATGTGGAAATGCGTGAGGGCTTCTGCTATGTTCACACAGGCAGAGAAAAGGGTGCAGGCGGTATGCCCACAGGCACAAACGGCAGAGCAATGCTTCTTCTTTCGGGCGGTATAGACAGCCCCGTAGCAGGATATATGATTGCCAAAAGAGGTGTTAAGCTCGAAGCAATTCACTTTTTCAGCTATCCCTACACAAGTGAGCGTGCCAAGGACAAGGTAATGGCACTTGCCAAAATTATAGGCGGTTATATGGGCGGACTCAAAGTTCATATAGTACCGTTTACAGATATCCAGCTTGCAATAAGAGATAAGTGCCCCGAAGAACATCTTACTCTTGTAATGCGCAGATTCATGATGCAGATATCACAGAAAATAGCAGAAAAGAGAGGCTGTCAGGCTCTTGTAACAGGTGAGAGTATAGGTCAGGTAGCAAGCCAGACCATGAGCGCTCTTGCAGTTACAGATGATGCAGTTTCCATGCCCGTGTTCAGACCCCTTATCGGTATGGACAAGGAAGAAATCGTAGAGATTTCCCGAAAGATAGATACATTCGAAACCTCAATTCTCCCATACGAGGATTGCTGTACAGTATTTACTCCCAAGCATCCTGCTACCAAACCCAAGATAGAAAAGGTAATCCTTTCGCAAAATCTTCTCGAATGGGAAAAGATGGTAGACGAAGCGGTTGCAGGTACTGAAATATTAGAGGTGTAAATATGAATTTGACTGCCGAAGTACTTTATGAAGTTTTAAAAAGCAAAAATATGACCATCGCCACAGCCGAAAGCTGTACAGGCGGTATGATAGGTGCGGCACTTACTTCCGTATCGGGTGTAAGTGAGTGCTATGGCTTTGGTGTAGTAACCTACGCCAACGAAGCCAAGGAAAAACTGCTCGGTGTATCGCACACCACCTTAGAAACAGTAGGTGCGGTAAGCTACGAGACTGCATGCGAAATGGCGCAAGGTGCACTGAAGTTGTCGGGAGCTGATATTGCAATATCGGTTACAGGCATTGCAGGCCCCGGTGGCGGCACAGACGAAAAGCCTGTAGGACTTGTATATATAGGCATTGCACAAAAAAACGGTGAAGTCAAGGCATACAAAAACAATTTTTCAGGAAGCAGAGATTCAGTCCGTGCACAAACTGTAGTAAAGGCTTTAAAGCTTGCAATAAAGACAGTAAAAGGAGAATCAATATGAAGATTTATATTATGGCAGATATAGAAGGCATCAGCGGTGTATACCTTAAAGAACAGGTAATGGCAACAGGCAACCGCTACAATGAGGGTAGAGAGCTTCTTACCCGCGAGGCAAATATCTGTGCCGAAGCGCTCAAAGAGGCAGGTGTAGATACAGTATATTTCCACGATTGTCACGGTGGCGGTACAAGTGCCATCTGGAGTAAGATTTCTCCTGCAATAGATTACGTTATATCGGGTAGCGAAAATAACAACCGCTACAGCGATCATGTCAAAGAGTGCGATGGTGTAATACTTCTTGGCTATCATGCTATGGCAGGCGGTTATCACGGCATACTCGAACACACCATAATGAGCGGTCAATGGCAGAACTGCTACATAAACGGTGTAAGATCGGGCGAGGTAACAATAGATGCAGGAATACTCGGCGACCTCGATATCCCCGTAATCATGGTTTCGGGCGATGATATACTTGCAAAGGAAGTAAAGCAGGTTCTTCCCGACACCGTAATGGCTGTTGTAAAAGAAGGCCTCGGATGCAATACAGGCGTACTCCTTTCTCCTGCAAAGGCAGAAGCAGAAATAAGAGAAAAAACCAAGCTTGCAATACAAAACATGGCAAATGTAAAGCCCTACAAAATACAAGCACCCGTCAAGTTTACAATAGAGCTTGTAGAAAGAGGACAGATGCCCAATATTCATTCAAAACCATATATGGAAATAGAAGATTCAAGAACATATTCCGTAACAGGCGACAGCGTTGTGGATGCGTTCTACAAAACACTTATAGTATGAGGTGATAAAAATGGCTAAAGAAAAGATGTCAATCAAAGGTACTGTAGAAACAGGAGGCAAGGCAGAAGCTATAGATGCGGCACTTGCCCAGATAGAAAAAACATTTGGCGAGGGCTCTATTATGCGTCTTGGCAATGCACCCGTAAAGCAGATAGAAACTATATCCACAGGTGCGCTCAGCCTTGATATAGCATTAGGTGCAGGCGGTCTTCCCAGAGGCAGAATTACCGAAATATACGGACCTGAATCCTCTGGTAAAACAACAGTTGCTCTCCATGTAATAG
>JAZLCB010000311.1:0-4219 GCA_045614005.1 Clostridia bacterium | reverse complement strand
AATCCGGCTTCGGTAATAGTGTAATCTGCAAGTTTTAATGCAAGCTTTGTAGCGGTTAAGCTATTGCAACCATGTGCAATATTTGCGAAAGGTCCGCCGTGCATAAGGCAAGGTGTAGCCTCGAGTGTCTGTACAAGGTTTGGCTTAATTGCATCCTTCATAAGAAGTGTCATTGCACCCTCTGCTTTGAGGTCGTGTGCAGTAACGGGCTTGCCATCGTATGTGTATGCAACAATTATTCTTGCAAAACGATTTTTAAGATCCTGCAGATCTGATGCAAGACAAAGTATTGCCATGATTTCAGAAGCAACAGTTATCATAAAACCATCTTCTCTTGGTGTGCCGTTAAGCTTGCCGCCGAGTCCGACTACTATATTTCTTAGACTACGGTCATTCATGTCCATTACTCTTTTGAAAACAATATTGGTAGGATCAATACCAAGTTCGTTGCCCTGCTTAATATGGTTGTCCAAAAGCGCCGCAAGAAGATTATTAGCAGCAGTTATAGCATGCATATCGCCTGTAAAGTGAAGGTTGATATCTTCCATAGGTACAACCTGCGAATAGCCACCACCTGCAGCTCCTCCTTTAACACCCATTACAGGTCCGAGAGAAGGCTCTCTTAATGCTATAATAGCATTTTTGCCGATTTTATTCATAGCCTGACCCAAACCAACGGTGATAGTCGTTTTACCTTCACCTGCAGGTGTGGGGATAATAGCTGTTACAAGAATAAGCTTACCGTCTTTTTTCTCTTTAAGCTCATCCATAATTTCAAGATTAATTTTAGCTTTGTACTTGCCATAGTAATCAATGTGCGCTTCACTAAGACCAAGTTTTTTCGCAATTTCACCAATGTGTTTGGGTTTAGCATTTTGAGCAATCTGAATGTCTGTAAGCATATTCATTCTCCTTTAGTTTTAATAAGGCATACCGCCTGTGCCGATATACCAAGACCTTCGCCCTCAAAACCGAGTTTTTCGGTCGTGGTAGCCTTAACACTGACACTGCCTATGTTTATTTGAAGTGCATCTGCAATTTTTTGACGCATCAAATCTATGTACGGACTTAATTTGGGCTTTTGTGCAACAACGGTCGAGTCTATGTTTACAACCGCATAAGACTTATCGCTGAGGACAGCCCTGACTTTTTTTAAAAGTTCTATACTATCTGCACCTTTGTAAGAATTATCGTTATCAGGAAAAAGCTTTCCTATATCGCCAAGTGCCGCAGCACCGAGAAGTGCATCCATAATTGCATGAACAAGAACATCCGCATCAGAATGGCCAAGAAGTCCTAATTCATACTCAATTTCGACACCACCAAGAATTAACTTTCTGTCTTGTGTGAGCCTGTGAACATCGTATCCTGTTCCTATTCTAAACATTTAACAGCACCTCCGCCAAAGCAAGATCAGCATAATCCGTGATTTTGATATTGGTTCTGTCGCCTTGTATAAGCTTTACTTTTGCACCTTGCAATTCCGCAAGCATGCAGTCATCTGTAGCTTCAAAGCCATCGAAAGCAGCTTTTCTGTGACAGTTAAGAATTAAATCTCTTTCAAAACACTGTGGTGTCTGTATCTGCCACAAAGTGCTTCTGTCGGGTGTGGAAGAAATATATTCACCATCAAGAGATACTTTGATTGTATCTACACTCGGAATACCGAGTGCACACGCGCCACAATCAGCAACTTCTGTGCAACAAATTGAAATCTTTTCCGAAGAAATAACAGGTCGTGCGGCATCGTGTATAAGCACATAATCCGTATTAAGAGCTTTGATGCCCTTGAATACACTTGATTGCCTTGTGCTTCCGCCTTCGATTATTGAAGTAACTTTATCAAAACCGAATCGTTTGACTATATCACTGCAAAAGACAAGATAATCCTTGTGCGCCACAATAACAATCTCAGATATTTCTTTGCATAACTGAAACGGTGAAAGTGTGTGCGCAATTATCGGTATGCCTGAAATCTCGACAAACTGTTTTGGAATGTCTGTACCAAATCTTGTGCCGCTTCCGCCGGCAGCAATAACCACACCATAGCTTTTCTTCACGGAAAAACCTCCAAAATTTTTATGTTATTTCAAAAATTCAGAAACGGTAGATTTCATGTTGTCTTTATCGCAAACCGAAGTAAAACGAACATCCTTTTCCTTAAGTGTGCTTAAAGAAGCAGGAATTTCGATTCCGCTGATTTCGGAAAGCTTATTTAAAAGTTCAAATTCATCGTAACCGCCAAGTTCTTCATCAGTAAGAGCTTCTAAAACGCTCTTATTGAATTTATACGGATTTGCAGTAGAAGCTATGATAGTTTTTGTATTATCGCCTGTTTCTTTTACATAATCCTCATAAACTTTTATTGCAACTGCAGTATGTGTATCAGCAGTATAATTATACTCGTTCTTTATCTTAGCGATAGTTTCTTTTGTCATGACATCATCACAACATCCGCCGGCAAAAGCTTCTTTAATCTGACTGAATATTTCGTCGGATACTGTATATTCACCGTTGTCGCTGAGAGACATCATGTACTCGGATATGAGCTTATCATTCATACCTGACATAAGGTAAAGAAGTCTTTCAAGGTTAGAAGAAATTATTATATCCATAGAAGGCGAGATTGTTGTATAGAAATCTCTGTTTCTGCTGTATGTACCCTTGCTTATAAACTCAGTAAGAACGCTGTTTTTGTTGGAAGCGCATATAAGCTTATTTACAGGAACGCCCATAATCTTTGCATAGTAGGCTGCAAGGATATTACCGAAGTTACCTGTGGGAACACAGATGTTTACTTTTTCACCGGGGAGTATATCACCGGATTTTAATAAATCAGCATATGCGCTGAAATAATACACAATCTGAGGAACAAGACGGCCCCAGTTTATGGAGTTTGCACTGGAAAGTGAATAGTTTTTCTCTGCAAGTTCTTTCTTGTATGCATCATCGGTAAAAATTTTCTTTACGCCTGTCTGCGCATCATCAAAGTTACCCTTTACAGCAACTACAGATACGTTTGAACCTTCCTGAGTTATCATCTGGAGCTTCTGTATTTCGGATACACCCTGCTGAGGATAGTAAACCTGTATTACTGTACCGTCAACATCTTTGAAGCCTTCGAGAGCTGCCTTACCTGTATCGCCCGAAGTTGCAACTAATATTGCAATGGTGTTGTTCTCACCTGTTTTCTTAACAGCTTTTGTAAGAAGATGAGGAAGTATCTGAAGAGCCATGTCCTTGAATGCACATGTAGGACCATGCCAGAGCTCTAATATATGCATTGAATCACTTAATTTTACAACAGGAGCAGTATTTGAAGAGCCAAATTTTTCTGCGCTGTATGCTTTTGTACAACAATCTGTTATTTCCTCATCTGTGTAATCTGTAAGGAATCTTGAAAGTATTGTACGAGCTCTGTCTATGTACGATAAATCAGCAAGCGAGGATATTTCGTCCTGTGTAAAAGCTGGTGCTGTTTCGGGTACGAAAAGTCCGCCTTCTTCGGAAATACCTTTCTTTATAGCTTCTGCTGAAGATAATTTTAAATTACTGTTTCTTGTACTCTGATATTGCATCTAAATAACCTCCGAGTTTAAAAAATCATGCACAGAATATATTGTAATACATTTTGTGTCAAAAGTAAAGGCTTTTAGCCAAAATACTTACATTAAATATATAAATTTATAAAGTAAAAATGCGAAGCACCATTGAGATGCTTCGCAAAGAAATATTTATTATTTTAAAACTATCTTATGGAAAACTTTTTTACCCTTTTTGATAATGATTTTTCCATCTGTAAACATATCTTTATCTACAACAAGATTGAAGTCTGTCACCTTTTCGGAATCGATGCTTACACCGCCCTGCTGTACGAGTCTTCTTCCCTCGCCCTTGGAAGGTATAAGACCTGCAATAAGCATTATATCAAGAATGGTTTTGCCAAGATCTTCTTCACTTATCTCGGTTGTAGGCATGTTACTGTCATCGCTTCCGCCACCAAAGAGAGCCATTGCAGCCTGCTGAGCCTTTTCTGCTTCTTCGGCGCCATGAACAAGCTTTGTAACTTCGTATGCAAGCACACGCTTTGCTTTGTTGATTTCGGAATCTTTATACTGAGCCATTACTTCGATTTCTTCCAAAGGAAGGAATGTAAGAAGCTTTAAGCACTTAATAACATCGGCATCGTCAACATTAACCCAATACTGATAGAAATCAT
>JAZLCB010000310.1:0-8195 GCA_045614005.1 Clostridia bacterium | reverse complement strand
CTCAAGTTTTAAACTTGTTGTGCTCAATACAAATATATATAACTGCGTATTGACGCACTAACTTACCTTTTTAACTTATTCGCATTATGCGAACTTTGTCCGATTACTTGCCGGCTTTTGCACCGTACTTGGATCTGGACTGGTTTCTGTTAGCAACACCGGAAGCATCCAATGCACCGCGGATAATGTGGTATCTAACACCAGGGAGGTCCTTAACTCTTCCTCCTCTTATAAGAACAACGCTGTGTTCCTGAAGGTTGTGACCTATACCCGGGATGTAAGCTGAAACTTCAACACCATTTGTAAGTCTTACTCTGGCCATTTTAGCGAGACCCCAGTTAGGCTTTTTAGGAGTCATAGTCTTAACAGCTGTACACACACCTCTCTTCTGAGGAGCACTCTGATCGGTAGCCTTCTTCTTTAAAGAGTTGAAACCAACCTGAAGTGCAGGTGCTGTAGACTTCTTTACGGATGTCTGTCTGCCCTTTTTTACTAACTGGTTAAATGTTGGCAAATGTATTCACCTCCTGTTTATAATGTATATATTAAACACCATACGGTGATTAATAACTCACTTTGGCAATACTGCCACAGATGCATCAACATCTATACCGCATGCTCTGCCAAGCTCCTGCTTGGTAGCTACAAGCTCAATGGCAACACCGTGAGCTTTGCACGCGTCGAGAATCTTGCGGGTGATACCCGGTTCAACATTGCCTGCTATAAACGCCTTCTCAGCCCCGCCCGATTCTATGAGCTTGAGAGAGCGGCGCATGCCGACAACTGCATTTTTGGTGCGAACATCTTTAAGCATTATAGTCCTCCTTGGAGAATTATAAGCATAAATACACATAGTAACACATACTATCGCATAATCATACTCGTATATTATATAACAAGGCACATAGCATGTCAAGTATTTTTTTACAATTTTATTTTACGAAAAAAACATCTGCGGATTTTATGTGTCCGCAGATGTTTTTGGCATCAAATACTGTGTCCTTTTTCTTTTATTACCTCGGCTACTTTATCTGCAAGCGCATTGCAAAGTGCCTCGCCCATAGCTTCTACCATAACCCTTATTACAGGCTCCGTACCGCTTTTTCTAAGGAGTATTCTGCCCTCTCCTCCGAGAGTGTCTTCGGCACTTTTTACAGCGGAGAGAACATCCTCGTCTGACATTACCGCCCCTTTGTCCTTTACCTTTACATTTTTGACAACCTGCGGGAAACGCACAAAACCATCGCAAAGTTTGTTTGACGGGAGTTTACTTTCTATAAACACTTCCATGATTTTGAGTGCGGTTATAAGTCCGTCACCTGTGGAAGCAAACTTGGAGAAGATGATGTGTCCCGACTCTTCGCCGCCGAGGCAATAGCCGTTTTTCTGCATTGCTTCGTAAACATATTTGTCGCCGACATCGGTCTTGACATATGATATTCCCTTTTCGTCAAATGCCTTGTAGAGCCCCATGTTGCTCATTACGGTGGTTACAACCGTATTTTTGGAGAGGGTGTCATTTTGCTTCATGTAGCAACCGCAAAGATAGAGTATGTGGTCGCCTGTAAGTACATTGCCGTCATTATCTACCGCAAGGCAACGGTCGGCATCACCGTCGAAAGCAAAGCCGATGTCGAGCTTATTGGTCTTTACAAGCTCACAAAGTCCTTCTATGTGTGTAGAACCGCAACCGTTGTTTATATTTGTACCATTGGGCGTATTATTTATAACAAAAGTCTCTGCTCCGAGTGTATCAAATATATTTTTGGCAAGCATCCATGTGCTTCCGTTTGAAGCGTCAAGACCTACCTTTATGCCCTTGAAGCTCTTTGTGGCAAGCGATATTATATAGCCTGTATAGCGGTTTCTCCCTACCACATAGTCAACGGTTCTGCCTATATCATCGCCTGTAGCAAGCGGAAGTTCGGGGATTATGCCGTCGATGTACGCTTCGATATCGGATATTATTCCCTCGCTCATTTTTTCGCCTCTGCCGTTTATGAGCTTGATGCCGTTATCGTAGTAGGGATTGTGGCTTGCCGATATCATAATACCGCAGTCAAACTCCTCCGTACGCACTACATATGCTACCGAGGGAGTTGTGGTAACATGCAGAAGATATGCATCTGCACCGCTTGCGGTAAGTCCTGCAGTAAGAGCATATTCAAACATATAGCTTGAACGCCTTGTATCCTTACCTATTACTACCTTGCATTTATGTTCCTTGCCGTAGTGGTAGCCAAGGTATCTGCCTACCTTAAAGGCGTGTTCTGCGGTGAGGGTTATATTGGCTTCCCCTCTGAAGCCGTCTGTTCCGAAATATTTTCCCATGTCTATCTCTCCTGTCTATTCTACTGTCACAGATTTTGCCAGATTTCGGGGTTTGTCTGCATCCAGTCCTCTTGATAGTGCCACATAATACGCTATAAGCTGAAGTACCGGTGCGCATATAAGCGGCATAAAAAATTCCTCTGTCTCGGGAATCCTTATTACTTTGTCTCCAATATCAACATCCGTGCTTTCGGAGGTAAGAAGTATTACCCTTGCACCCCTTGCCTTGACTTCGCGGATATTGTTTATTATTTTGTCCTTTGTGCTTTGTTTTGTGAGTATGGCTACAACGGGAGTTCCGTCTTCTATAAGCGCTATACTACCGTGCTTTAATTCGCCTGCGGCGTATGCTTCGCAATGGATATACGAAATTTCCTTTGTTTTGAGTGCGCCCTCCATGCTTTGTGCATAGTCTGCACCTCTGCCTATATAAAAGATATCGTCGGAATCCGAAAGAAGCTCTGCCGTCTTTTTGCAGACATCTTCAAGGCAGAGTGCCTTAGATATCTTTTCGGGTATATCGTTTAAAAGGATGTCGATGTATGTCGATACTGTTTCGCTTGATATACTCCCCTTTGCCTGTGCGATTTTTATACCTATAATATAAAGCACCGCAAGCTGAACACAATATGCCTTGGTACTTGCTACGGCAATCTCCCTTTCGGCTTTTGTGTAAATAACATCATCTGCCTCAAGTGCTATAGCAGAGCCATAGGAATTAACTATTGCAAGGGTGCGTATACCCATCGACTTGGTAAATTTAAGTGCAGACAGTGTATCTGCAGTTTCGCCCGATTGCGACACAAAAATCACCATTTCGCTTTGCTTTACAATAGGCTCTCCGTACAAAAACTCCGATGCAAGATGCGGATATACAGGTATGCCCGAAAGAGCTTCTATGGTGTACTTTGCTACAAGCGAGGCATTGTATGCCGTACCGCAGGCAACAATATGAAGTGCCGTAAGCGATTTTAAAGCCTCGTCGGAAAGATTTATGCCAAGATCGATAGCGTCACCGTCCAAAAGCGAGGACACCGTCTTTCTTACCGCCTCCGGTTCTTCAAAAATCTCCTTGTGCATAAAATGCTCATAATCTCCCTTGTCAGCCCTGCTGCGATGCGCCTCGTGCCTTATGGGAGCTTTGGAAACCGGGTTTGCAAAAGAATCATAAAAATCTATGCACTCACAAGACACCTCCGCCACTTCGCCCTCTTCTACGGGATAATACTCTCCCGAAGTATCGGAAACGGCAGATATATCCGAGCACACAAAATTGCCGTTCTTGCCCTCTGCCACGACAAGAGGATTGCCCTTGCGAAACGCATATATCCTGCCCGGGAAATCATAAAACACAGCACAAATCGCATACGAACCCGATATCTTCCGTACAAGCTTATTTACCGCGTGAACGGGGTCGCCCGTTCTTCCGAAATAATAGTCCAGAAGCTTGGCACAAACCTCGGTATCGGTATCCGACAAAAAGTTGTAGCCGTTTGCAAGAAGAAACACCCTGATTTCTTCTGCATTTTCTATAATACCGTTGTGTACCACGGCTACCCTGTGTGTGCCGTGCGGGTGAGCATTGCGCTCGGTGGGGTTACCGTGGGTTGCCCACCTTGTATGCCCTATACCGCAGTTTGAATTTATGGGTTCGCCCTCAAGCTTTGCCTTGAGGTTGCTAAGGCTTCCCTTAGCCTTTATCATTTTTATTCTTCCGTCTTCAAAAAAAGCTACACCCGAAGAGTCGTAGCCTCTGTACTCCAGATGTGTAAGCACATCAAGAAGCACGGGGATAGCCTGTGTCCTGCCCGAAAAACCAACAATTCCGCACATTACTATTTCTCCTTGTCGGATTCTGCGGGACAACAGAACCTGTTATTATGTGATTTGCCGGATACGATTTTGTGTATTTGTACGCATCCTTACGACACAAATCCTGCCGAAGAGGTATCCGCCGAAATTTCGATTGCCTCTTACCTCGTCACGGAAAAATTCCGTCTGGCGCTAAATAAGTCCCATAAATATTATGGGCTTGTTTTTAAAAATAAAACTTATATTTTTTTCCTACTTTTTTGTTACGATATTGTCCTGTGCTTTGAAAATGGAATTTTCTTCCACATAACCGCGAACCATGGATGTAGGATATATGGTGCAGTTTTTGCCGATTACCGTACCGGGGCAAAGCACGCTGTGACAGCCGACCTCGGTAAAATCGCCTACCATTGCTCCGAATTTTTTGAGCCCTGTTTCTATCTTGGTGCCGTTTGCAGACACGGTAACAAGAGTCTTGTCGCTCTTGACATTGGAAGTTACTGCTCCCGCGCCAAGGTGCGATTTGTAGCCGAGCACAGAATCACCTACATAATTAAAATGAGGAATCTGCACGCTGTCAAAAATTATGCTGTTTTTAACCTCGGTAGAATTACCCACAACACAGCCTCTGCCTACAAGCACACTTCCTCGGATAAAAGCGCAATGTCTTATCTCGGTATCCTCGCCTATGATGCAAGGACCTGCAATAGATGCACTCGGTGCAACGACGGCACTTTTGGCTATCCATATGTTTTCGCCTACTTCATCGTACAAGGACTTATCGAGAGTCTTGCCCAAAGATATAATGAAGCTTTTTATACCCGAGAGTGCCTCCCAAGGATAAGTAGTGTCTTCAAGAATCGGCTTTGCCATTGTATAGCTAAGATCGTACAATTCGTTTGTTTTCAAAGTATCACCTCCCGTTATTGATTTACAAAAAAAATGACATTAAATAACCTTTATTTCTAAAGTATATGTCAAAAACATTATATCATACCACATTTGCATTTGCAATAGCTTTAACAATTATTTGACTTTTTGGCATTAATGCTTTATAATGAATATAATCTGACAGAAAGTTTATGACTGACTGAAAGGTGCTCTTAATAATATGTGTTATTGCGCGCCTTTTTGTGGTGCGCTTTTTTAATTTGAAAGGATGGCAGTATGGAAACAAGAGTTGCAATAATGGGAATAATAGTAGAAAATACCGAGTCCGTAAAGGAACTCAATGACATACTTCACGAGTATGCTCCGTATATAATAGGAAGAATGGGTATTCCCTACCGTAAACACAATATAAGTATAGTAAGTATTGCAATAGACGCTCCGCAGGACACCATATCCTCACTTGCAGGCAAGGTGGGTTCGCTAAACGGTATAAGCGTAAAAACTGCATACTCCAATGTGATAAACCATGAAGACTAAAACAAAAAAATTAATAGATAAGCTTTCGCAAGAGCATTCGCTCACAAAGAGTGAGTACAAATATCTTGTAAAAAACTACTCTGCCGAAAGCCTCGGATACATAGCACCCCTTGCACTTGAAGCCAAAAAGAGTATATACGGCGACGACATCTATATCCGAGGTCTTATAGAAATATCCAATATATGTAAAAACGACTGCATCTACTGCGGTATACGCGCATCGAATACAAATTGCAATCGTTACAGACTAAGTAAAGATGAGATACTTTCCTGCTGTAAAAACGGTTATGAGCTTGGCTTTCGCACATTTGTGCTTCAGGGTGGCGAGGATATGCACTATACCGATGAGGTTTTGTGCGATATAGTAAAATCCATAAAGGACAATTACCCCGACTGTGCTGTTACACTCTCTGTGGGCGAAAGAAGCTTTGAAAGCTACAAACGCCTTAAAGATGCAGGAGCAGACAGATACCTGTTGCGGCACGAAACCGCAGACAAGCGACACTACAAAAAACTCCATCCCAACAAAATGAGCTTTGATAACAGAATGGAATGTCTTAAAAATCTAAAAGAGCTTGGCTATCAGGTGGGATGCGGTTTTATGGTAGGTTCTCCTTATCAAAAAGTGCGTCATATTGCAAAGAACCTTAAATTTATAGAAACATTCAGCCCCCACATGTGCGGTATAGGACCTTTTATACCTCACAAGGATACACCGTTTAAGGACTATCCTGCAGGAGATGTTGGCTTTTGCATCTATCTTCTTGCAATAATAAGGCTGATAAAGCCAAGTATACTTCTGCCTGCTACAACCGCACTTGCAACCCTGTCCGATGACGGACGCGTGCGTGCAATAATGTGCGGAGCAAATGTAGTAATGCCCAACCTCTCGCCCGATGATGCCAAGAAGAATTACAACCTCTACAACGGCAAGAAAGCTACGGGGCTTGAAGCGGCAGAACACCTTGAAAACCTGAAAGAACAATTAGAGAGCGTGAATGCAAATATAGTATGCAGTCGCGGAGATATGAAAGGATGATAAATATGTATAACCCCAAATCATTAAAGGCTACGGAATTTATAAGTCACGAGGAAATCCTCGAAACTATAGAATATGCCGAAAAGAATAAAGACAACCTCGAATTAATCGAAGAAATCCTCGAAAAAGCACGCCCCAAAAAGACAGAAGAGGGCATTGTGTGCGCGGGACTTACCCACAGAGAAGCATCTGTTCTTCTTGCGTGCGACAACAAGGAAATAACAGACAAGATATTTAAGCTTGCCGAGGAAATAAAGCTTTCGTTCTACGGAAACCGTATAGTAATGTTTGCTCCCCTTTACCTCTCCAACTACTGTGTAAACGGATGTGTTTACTGTCCTTATCACATGAAGAACAAGCACATAGCAAGAAAGAAGCTTACACAAGAAGAAGTGAAAAACGAGGTAATAGCTCTTCAGGATATGGGTCACAAAAGACTTGCAATAGAAGCAGGCGAAGACCCTGTGAATAACCCCATTGAATACATTCTGGAATGTATCAAGACAATTTACTCCGTAAATCACAAAAACGGTGCTATCCGCAGAGTTAATGTAAACATAGCCGCAACAACTGTGGAAAACTACAGAAAGCTGAAGGATGCAGGTATAGGAACATATATCCTCTTTCAGGAAACATATCACAAGGAAAGCTATCTTGAGCTTCATCCGACAGGACCTAAGCACGACTACGACTACCATACCGAAGCTATGGACAGAGCCATGGAGGGCGGTATAGACGATGTGGGACTCGGTGTTCTGTTTGGACTTGAGGGCTACAAGTATGAATTTGCAGGACTTCTTATGCACGCTGAGCATCTTGAAGCGGTACACAGCGTAGGACCGCATACCATAAGTGTGCCCCGTATAAAGAGAGCAGACGATATAGACCCCGATGTATTTGACAACTCCCTCGCTGACGATATATTCAAAAAGATAATTGCCTGCATAAGAATAGCTGTACCCTACACAGGCATGATAATATCTACAAGAGAATCCGAGAAGGTTCGTGGCGAAGCACTCAACATGGGTATATCGCAGATAAGCGGTGCTTCCAGAACTTCGGTTGGCGGATACACCGAGGAAGAAAGACCCCACGACTCGGAGCAGTTTGATGTGTCCGACCAGAGAACTCTTGATGAAGTGGTAAGCTGGCTTATTGACCTCGGTCATATACCCTCGTTCTGCACAGCGTGCTACCGCGAAGGAAGAACAGGCGACAGATTTATGAGTCTGTGCAAGACAGGTGCTATACAGAACTGCTGTCATCCGAATGCACTTATGACGCTTTCGGAATACCTTGTGGATTATGCAAGTGAGCAAACACGCAAAAAGGGATTTGAGCTTATAGAAAAAGAGCTTCAAAAAGTTCCCAATCCCAAGGCAAGACAGATTGCAATAGATAATGTAGAAGCAATTAAGAATTCTGACAGAAGAGATTTCCGTTTTTAATAAAAATGAGTGGATATTTCAGTATCCACTCATTTTTGTTAAGCACACGGGAGTCGAACCCCGTATGCCTTAAATTTTTAAAATTTGCACACTTTTTATTTGTCGTCCTCGCAAGGCGTCAGCCTACCTTCGTCCTC
>JAZLCB010000309.1:0-3780 GCA_045614005.1 Clostridia bacterium | reverse complement strand
CTCAAAGCTGACGGAATAAGAAACATAACCGTGCTTACTCCACCCACAATAGACGAGCGAGAATATGCAGGCGCATCTGCAAATCAGAGAGTCGGCGTGTCCGATGGTATTAAAAAACTTGCAGAAAAATATACAGAGGTTGCCAAAGCACAAAGAGTACGCGTAATAGACTTAAACACTCCTACAAGAGCAATACTCGAAAAGCATAAGGATTCGGGCGAGGTTGAAATAATCAAAACCGACAGAATCCATCCCAACAGAGTGGGACACTTTATAATGGCAAGCGAAATTATTAAAAATGTGTATGGTAGCTATGGTCTTGTTGCCTCGGTAAATGTAGATGCAAGTGCCGTGTCTCACAGATCGGAGAATGCTTCGGTAACCGACCTTATCGTAGAAGACGGCAAAATCAGCTACAACTACACCGCAAATGCACTTCCTATGGGGGTGGATTCGCACGATATAACAGAGGCTGTAGCCGGCAACGGATACTCTGATGCAGAAGAGGCATATCCCGAGTTTGTGGACTTTACCGAAAAGATGAACCGTGAAATTATAAAGGTAACAGGACTTTCGGAAGGAACATACGAAATAGCTTTTGACGGCAATATCGTAACAACAGCTACCGCCGAAGAGCTTTCAAAAGGTATAAATATAGCCACACTTGTCGAAAATCCCGGACAAGTAAGAGCCAAAGCCATAATAGATGCATACATGCAAAACTACTGGACACAGATTAAGGTAAGAAGATGCGAAGTACTTACACGAAAGGTTAAGCAAGGCGGAATGTACGGAGCAAGCCACGAAGAGCTTACCGCATGGGTTAAATCCACATATCCCGGAAGTGCAGGCTGGGAGAGCTACCTCACCTTGTATCAGGATGCGGACAGATACAATGCGGAGTGGAACTTCCTCGACAGATATGCATATAAGACAGCACAGCCCCAAACATATAATGTAACCATATCTCCTATTAACTAATAAAATCTATTTTAAAAATGCAAAGTCAGCTCATTGCCGATTTTGCATTTTTTATTACATACAAAAGAAGGTTGACTTAAAATCATATTTTGCGATATAATTTTTGTATATGAAGCTGAAAGGAAGATATGTATGAAAAAGAAAATACTCGCCCTTACAATGTGCCTTATACTTGTGCTTGGCATCATTACCACAGTACAAGCAGATGAGCCTTTTGCAGATGTTCCCCCAACCCATTGGGCGTTTGACGAAGTGTCCGCACTACGAGAGCTCAATGTTATATCTGGTAGCGGAGACGGAAACTTCAGTCCCGACAGCAATATAACAAAAGAACAGTTTTTAAAGATGGTTATAAATGCCTTCGGCGTACCTGCATCTCAAACAAGCATATCCTTTGATGATGTAAAAAGCGGAGCATGGTACGAAGAATACATAAAAACAGGTATCGCCTACGGCATAGTTACCGGTAAGAGTGAATCCACTTTTGGCGTTGGCGAAAACATAACCAGACAAGATGCTTGCGTTATGATAATGCGCGCTTCCGCCATAAGTAAAAATGCAGATAGTGCCGTAAGCTTTGCAGACGAAGACAAAATATCTTCCTATGCAAAGGATGCCGTATATGCACTCACATCCAACTCCATAGTAGCGGGATTTAGCGACAACACCTTCCGCCCGAAAGAGCTGTGCACAAAGGCGCAAGCTGCAAAGATAATAAAAAGCGCACTTGATACAGAGCTTACCTATATGGACGATGCAAAAAAAATCATATTCCTTGGCGACAGCATCACCAATGCAGGCGAATACATCATATATGTAGATGCATTTTTAAAAACAAGATTTCCAAATGCAAAGATTGATGTTCTGTTTGGCGGTGTAGACGGCGAGTCCATCGTACATATGCTTGCACGATATAAGGAAGAGATAACCGACAAAGCTCCCGACGAAGTGTTTATTATGTTTGGTACAAACGATGTAAACCGCGGTCTCTATCCCGATGGCAGCGAAGAGAAAAAGCAATACGCCATAAACACCTCAGCGACTAATCTGGACACTCTTATAAAGCAGCTCAAAGCCGACGGAATAAGCAACATAACCATAATCACTCCTCCTGCCATAGATGAGCGTGAATATGCAGGCGCATCCGCAAACCAAAGAATCGGTGCATCCGACGGGGTTAAAAACCTTGCAGCAAAGTGCGCCGAGGTTGCCAAATCTCACGGACTTCGCATAATAGACGTATATACACCTACAAGAGCAATATTGGATGGTCGTAAAGACTCGGGCAAGGTGGAAATATTCAAAACCGACAGAATCCACCCCAACAGATTGGGCCACTTTGTACTTGCAAGCGAAATTATTAAAGCCGCTTATGCCGACTACGGACTTGTTGCTTCGGTAAACATAGACGCCAATGCTGTTTCATACACTTCGGATAATGCTTTAATAAGTGATTTTGATATAACAGATGGCAAATTAAGCTACAGCTACACTGCCAAATCACTTCCTATGGGTATAGATACAAAAAACATAACAGAAGGTATCGCAGGTAACGGATATACAGATGCTGTGGAAGCGTACCCCGAATTTATAGACTTTACCGAAAAGATGAACCGCGAAATAATTAAGGTAACAGGACTTTCGGAAGGAACATACGAAATAGCTTTTGACGGCAAGGTTATTACAACTGCTACCTCCGAAGAACTTTTAAACGGAGTAAATATAGCCACACTTTCCGAAAATCCCGGACAAATAAAGGCAAAATCGGTAATAAATACTTATATGCAGAACTACTGGACCATGATAAAGGACAGAAGATGCGAAGTACTCACACGAAAGGTTAAGGAAGGCGGAATGTACGAAGCGAGCCTTGAAGAGCTTACCGAATGGGTTAATGCAACATATCCGGGAGTTTCCGCATGGAAGAGCTACCTTACAATCTATCAGGATGCTGATACATACGCTGCACAGTGGAGCTTTATCGACAGATATGTTTATAAATTAAACCAACCCGAAACATATAATGTAACGATAACACCGGTTAACTAATATAGGAAAAGGAAGATGTATATGAAAAGAAAAATACTTTCTCTTGTAATGTGTATTGTACTTATGTTGAGCATCATTACCACAGCACATGCCGAGGAGCTTTGCAAGGGAATAAACATAGCTACACTCCCCGAAAACCCCGGACAGATAAAGGCAAAATCCGTAATAGACTCCTACATGAAAAACTACTGGACTCAGATAAAAGTAAGAAGATGCGAAACAAGATTTACCATATTGAAAAGAGAAGGTATGATCTCGGCAGACAAAGGCATGCTTAGCCAATGGATAGACCAGACATATCCCGAAGGGAACGGACAGAGAGCGTACTGGACAAGCTTCCTCGGAATGTATGAAGACTATGACATGTACAAGGCTCAATGGGACAGACTTGAAAGAAACGCTTACAAGCTCTCACAGCCCGGTACATACAAGGTAACAATAACAGCTATAAGTTAATAGCACAAAAGACCTCGGTTATTGAAAACCGAGGTCTTTTTGTTAATTTGTCTTTAATGCTTTATACTTAGTAAGCCATGTTCCTCTCACAAATCTTGCGCCGAATATGATAGCTCTGAATGTCCAGTCGCAAACCATAGCATACCAAACACCCATTACACCCATGCCCATGTATCTTCCGAATACATAGCTAAGTCCTACACGGAATATCCACATGGAAATCATGGATATAATCATTGTATATCTTACATCGCTTGCCGCACGGAAAGAATTGGTAAGACAAAACGCTGTGGG
>JAZLCB010000308.1:0-6912 GCA_045614005.1 Clostridia bacterium | reverse complement strand
CACCAAAATAGAAGAACTCAAAAAAATAAACAAAGTAGTGACTGTGGCTGTGTCTGAGGGCGTTAAAACTGCGGATTCCAGATATGTTTGCGAAGCGAACAAGAAGAGCACCGTTACCGACTCATTCGGTCATAAACTTCTGGGTGGTACTGCGATGTATCTTTCGGATTTCATTACAGAGCATACGGGTGTAAAATCCAGAGGTATAGTTTTTTCTACATTGCAGAGATGTGCTTCACATATGGTTTCGCGACACGATATATGTGATGCGTTCATGGTAGGCGCTGATGCAGTTTATGCGGCACATCGAGGAGAAAGCGGCAAAATGGTAATAATAAAGCGTCTTGCCAACGAACCTTATTCCGCAACTACGGACACTTTTGATATAAGAGAGATAGCGAACAAAGAAAAATGTGTGCCAAAGCAGTGGATTACCAAAGACGGAACTTATGTAACAAAGGAAATGGAAGATTATGTAAGACCACTTATAATAGGCGAGCTCACACCATTTATGGTTGATGGCTTACCAAGACATCTTTTTATAGGGGACTAAAATTAACATGAAAAAAGCTACACCCAATTATTATTCCCGGTTCAAATGCATCGCAGATAAGTGTAAACACAGCTGCTGTGTGGGCTGGGAAATAACCATAGATAACGACACTTTAAAATACTATAATTCTATTGGCGGAGAGCTTGGAAACAGACTTTCAAAAGGCATTTCTTCCGAGGGGACTTTCGTTTTGGATGGCAGTAAAAGATGTCCTTTTCTTAATGTTTCCGGACTGTGCGACATCATAACAGAACTCGGAGAGGAAGCACTTTGCTCCATATGTACAGAGCACCCAAGATTTTATAATTTCTATTCAGATTTTTGTGAAGTAGGGTTGGGTATGTGCTGTGAGCATGCCGCAAAAATTATTCTCGAAAGTGAAGAAAAGTTTTCTTTAACCATACCGCAAGATATCAGTATTACAGCGGAAGAAAGGCACTTTTTCTTGCGCAGACAATCGGCGTTTGATATACTTCAGGATAGAAGTATCGGTATATTGCAACGTGTGGAGAAATTATGCGATGAATATGGGATTTTACTGTCGGATATATCCTTAGTTGAGATAACGAAGCTATTCTTGTTGTTTGAAGTGTTGGACGATAAGTGGACACAATGTCTCAATAAACTTATGTATTTTAAGCTTGATACAAGCTTTTTCAAAGACAGGAAATTATGGATACCGTTCGAGCAATTTTTGTGTTATCTTACATATAGGAATTTTGATATGGAAAAGGGTAATTATTACGAAAATGTGTGTTTTGTGTGCATGGGTTTTCTTGTTGTCGGTTCGCTTTGCTCAATGCACAAAAAGGCTTTTTCTGAACTGAAAATAACGGACATTTCGGAGTATGCAAGGCTATTTTCGTCCGAGCTTGAATATAGTGCCGAAAACATGCAAAAAATCATGGAATATTTTGAATAAAAAAACACTTCGAGAGGGTGCATTTCACAAAGAAATGCATCCTCTTTTTTGTTGTCCGAAAACAAAATGGTAAAAATGTCACTTTTTTGCCTGAAAAGCATCTCAAAAATCGGAAAAAACTACTCAAAAATCGGAAAAATCCACTATATAGTAGAAATGAGCTTTGTTATAATTTATATAGGGTGTATATATCTGCCTGCGGAAGTGTATTTTTCACTACAAACTTGTTAAAATTTTGTTAAGAAATCACGCTCGCGGTTTATATGCAAAATAAGCGAAAGGAGTGACTGCAGTGATAAACGTTCTTATAGCCGATGATGATCCCAATGCAAGAGCAGGGCTTACCGAGATTTTAGATTGGTCAGCACTTAATGCAAACCTTGTTGCAACAGTGGAAGACGGCGAAAAGGTTATCGAGATTTTAAAACAGCACTCCGACATAGATCTTATCATCTTGGATATATGCATGCCCCGTATGGATGGACTTGCCGTATCCAAATATGTGCGAGATAACAATCTCGGCACGGAGTTAATTCTCTTAAGTGCACACGCTGAGTTTGAATACGCTCGAGAGGCTCTTCGCTACGGCGTAAGAGAATACATCATAAAGCCGATAAACAGAACTAAGCTCAATCAGCTTGTAGAAGCTATCAAAGCTGTTTGTCAGGAACGACAGCACAGCACAAGCTGGAGGCAGTTCCTCTATTCTTCACAAAGACGCGAAGAAATAACACTTGCATTAAATTCAGGGGATATCAATTCTCTAAATACCATGCTCAATATCGAGGATGAATTCGGCAAAATCACAGCCATGGATTTTCGCGATTATTGTTCCAGACTTCTCGACTATATGCGGGAGATTGTCAAAGCAAAGGGCAAGGATAACGATATTTGCGAAAGAACAATCAAGCTTTTAAGAGATATACCCGATATCAAATCCATGAAGACACTTTTTGCAGAGTGTTTCAAAGCAATCGTTTCGCTCAATGCTTCTTCGGGCAAAGCGGTAAACGGGGTGGTTATCATCGCCAAGGAGTATATAAACAGCAACATCTTAAGTTCAGAGCTTCATTCTTCGGCGGTTGCAAATCATCTCAAACTTTCAGTAGACCATCTTTCCAGATTGTTTAAGGCAGCAGGTGAAGAATCACTTTCGGATTACATCATAACTGCCAAGATGGACAAAGCAAAAGAAATAATTTCCGGCACTTCAAATTCCATTCGTCAGGTAGCAAACACTCTGGGTTATTCAGACCCCGGATATTTCGTAAGAGTTTTCAAAAAGAAAACGGGCGTCACTCCCACGCAGTACCGAACCCAATCACAAGAGGCTCCCGGATGAAGAACTTCAAACTAAACATCCGAATGGCGGTTTTGTCAATCCTTGTGGTATCGGTTATTCTTGTAGGAACCGTTATCATGTATGCCGCCACAAGCCGATTCAACGGAAAGCTTCTGGAATCTTCCGTAGCCAATATAGAAAATGTGGTGCAGAACTGTCGAGACGAAGTTACCCGTTCTGTTCTTAAGGCACAGCAGTCAAATGACCTTATTGTAAATGACAAATCATTTCTGGACGCTCTGCAGTGCGACGGCACAGACGAACTTGAACTTTACAATGCTGTTTACAAGATTAAATCCGATACTTCTGCAATACGAACCTTAAACGGAGATAACTACGGATACTACGGTTGCTTCTTTGTAGACTCCAAAATGCCTGTTGCACAGTTTCTTGAACCATACACCAACAAAAAGCCTGTTTCCGATACAATGTATCTGTACAGCACAGTTGGTCTTGAAGACAAAAAATGGTTTTCCGATTTTAAAAACAGCGGAAAGTCCATATACATATTTCAGGACGAAGAAATGCCCCAATGCGTTTTCTATGCACAAAGGCTCAAGGATATCGGCAAAGGTGAGGAAATCGCCGTAAGCCTTGTTGGTATCGACTTTAACAACATACTTCGTAAGTACGGTATAGCCTCAGGGCAGAACGCCGCACACATTATGATATTCGGTAGCGACGGTAATCTGATCGCCACCAATAACGAAGGTGTTACATCGGAGCTTATAACCTTTGCTTCAAACTATCGCAAAGATTCCAATGTCAAATCGGGCAGGTTGACCGATTGTGTCATAGACTCCGACAGATACTATGCAGGTATATACGATATGGATTTTGGACTTAGCCTTGTGGCTATGGTTTCAAGAGAAGAAGTGTTTATTACCATAAAACAGACAACACGCGATGTATATATAATAGTGCTTTTGATACTGTTTGTCATTCTCATACTCGCAGTTGCTCTTTCGGGCGTAATAGTACGCCCCATAAAACGCCTTTCGGACTATATGCAGGATGATAAGGGCGTAGCCAAAGTAAAAGGAACCTACGAAGGTTCCCGTGTCACAGAGATAGATAATCTCTACAAGGCATATAATTCCATGACGGACAGAATATCCGTACTTCTTGACACCGCCGAAACTCTCGGTGAGCAGAAAAAGGAATCGGAGTTCCGTATGCTACAGACACAGATAAACCCACACTACCTTTATAACGCTCTTGATTCCATCTCATGGATGGCACTGAGAAAGGGCGATGAGGATATATCGGATATGGCATCTGCCTTGGCAGACAGCTTCCGATACAATGCACGAACCTCTGAGATGATAATTGAGCTCGGAGGGGAGATTGAGTTCATCTCCAACTACATAAAACTTCAGGAAAAGTTCCGAAACACAAACTTCAATCTGGAGATTGATGTAGCTGAAGATGTGGCAAAACTCCAAGTTCCCAAGTTTATGCTTCAGCCTCTTGTAGAGAATGCCATTATTCACGGACTAAAGCGTGAGGGGGTTCTTACAATCAGGATATCAGCAAGTGTAAATGACGGCGTACTTGAAATTCGCACCGAGGACGACGGCATAGGCTACAATGCAGATGCATTAAACAGTTACTTAGGTGGCGACAAGAGTATTTTTGATACCGAAAAAATCGGTATTGTAAATATTCACAAACGATTAAAAAATAAATATGGCGACATGGCAGGATTAAGGTATACCTCAAACAATCGGGGAGGACTTACCGCAATAATTGCTTTGCCGCTGAAAAGGAGAGAAGGAAAGTGAATTTTATCAGGAAGTTAAAGAAGAACTTTTCCTTGTTGCTTATGTCAATACCCGGCATGGCATGGTTCATACTCATATGTTATGTTCCTATGTTCGGTATTACAATAGCCTTCAAGGACTACAGGTTCATCGACGGCATCTGGGGTAGTAAATGGATAGGACTCAAAAACTTCGAGTACCTCTTCAAAACTGCCGATGCATGGCTCATCACCCGAAACACAATCTTGTACAATGTGTTCTTCATTATCCTTGGTATGGGTTCTGCGGTTCTCTTTGCCATCATGTTTGATGCACTTGGCAAAAGAAAGTTAAACCGTATTAATCAGACAATAGTGCTTTTCCCGCACTTCATATCATGGGTTGTTGGTTCCTACTTTGTATTTACACTCCTCAGCGCAGACATGGGTGTTGTAAACAAGATTCTCGGTGCATTTGGCGTAGAACCCATAAGCTGGTATTCAGAGCCTAAGTATTGGCCGTTTATCTTGCCCGTGTGCTATTTATGGAAGCATGTAGGTTATCAGAGTATTATCTACTATTCCAACATCCGAGGTTTCGACACAGAGTATTACGAAGCAGCCCGTATAGACGGTGCTACATGGGGACAGTGTATGAGATACATTACACTTCCGCTTCTTATACCGATTCTTACTATTATGTTTATCATAAATGTCGGCGGTGTTATGCATTCAGACTTCGGTCTGTTCTATCTCGTACCCAAGAACTCGGGTATGCTCTTCAACACCACCGCTACAATAGATACATATGTATATAATGGTATCACCGCAGGTGGTAATGCAAACTTTGGTGCTACATCAGCTGTTGCTTTCTATCAGTCTATTATAGGTTTCATACTTGTTATCACAAGTAACGCTATAGTAAAGAAAGTTAACTCTGAAAACGCAATGTTCTAAGGAAAGGAGTGTAGAATAAAATGCCAATGTTAAAAAGAAAGAAGTCATTAACAGACGATATGCCTGCTTTGTTCAAAGCATTTGCTGTATTTATTACAACACTTCTTGCACTTGCGTGTATCGTACCTTTCTGGCTTACAATATCCATTTCGTTTACAGACGACAATGCGCTTCGTCTTCAGGGCTATGGACTCATCCCTGCAAAGTTCAGTACTGCAGCATATGATTACATATTGAAAAACGGTTCACAGATTCTTCGCTCCTATGGAGTTACAATCTTTGTAACCGTATCAGGTACCGTGCTTGGTATTATAATCATGACAATGCTTGCATATACATTGTCAAGACCCAACTTCCCCTGGAGAAGACAGTTTACATTTATAGTATACTTTACAATGCTTTTCTCAGGCGGTATGGTTGCTACCTACACAGTATTTACGTCAATCTATCATTTCAGAGATACAATCTGGGCACTTATTCTTCCCGGTTGTTGCTCACCGATGTATGTACTTATTCTCCGAACATACATGTCCACTTCGATACCGCCCGCGGTTATTGAGTCGGCTCGTATAGACGGTGCAAGAGAGTTTACCTGTTATTGGAAGATAGTACTCCCCATGGCAGTACCTTCTATAGCTACTATATCACTCTTCCTTGCAGTTCATTATTGGAACGATTGGAACAGAGCGTTCCTCTACATACTTCTTAAGACAGAGCTCTTCCCGATACAGCTTCTTCTTAAGCGTATAGAAAACGAAATCCAGTTCCTTGCCAACAACACAGATCTTTCCGTACAGGAAGCCTTGACAATTCAGGAGTCAATCCCCGGCGAAACTGTAAAGATGGCACTTGTTGTATTGGTAGTTACTCCTATCATAGTTGCATTCCCGTTCTTCCAGAAGTACTTTGTAAAGGGTATTACTGTTGGTGCGGTAAAGGGTTAATAAAAATCCGGTTCTGTATGTGAATTAGATTTTCAAAAATTCTATTCTGTACAAGAATTTAATATAAAAAATAAAAGGCAAAATAAGAAAGGAGAAAGAAAAATGAAAACTTTCAAGAAAATCATGGCGCTCGTGTTGTGTCTGATTACTGTGTTATCGCTCGTTTCCTGTGGTGGCGGCGATAAAGAGGAAATCCCCACACTTATCTGGTACGACAGAAGTGCAACAACTCGTGACCACGAAGAGGTTACAAAGGCTATCAATGAATACATTGAGCCCCTCATCGGTTGCAGAGTTAAGAGAATATCCATTGTAGGCTCTGAATTTAATCAGAAGATGCAGCTTATTCTCGCAGCAAACGAACAGGCAGATATCATTTACACAGGTGGTAGCACACTTCACTCCTATGTAAAGAACGGTTCTTTCATGGACATCACAGATGTTTTTGAAGAG
>JAZLCB010000307.1:0-1656 GCA_045614005.1 Clostridia bacterium | reverse complement strand
AATCTTCTCGTCGTTTACGCATGCAAGCGAAGATTTGGGCGAGAAATAAGGGATTGGGCAGAGAGTACCGCCGTGTGTCATCATGGATGTCATGGAAAGAACCATGCCGAAGCAATGGAACATTGGCACCTGTATCATCATACGGTCGGCTGTGGATAAATCCATTCTGTCACCAATGGTTTTACCGTTATTAACGATATTTCTGTGTGTGAGCATAACGCCCTTGGGGAAGCCAGTTGTACCTGATGTATACTGCATGTTACAAACATCTTCGGGTTTAACGAGGGACGCACGTCTTCTCACCTCTTCGCGAGGAATGAGCGAAGAACGAGAAAGCATACCTTCCCATGTGAGGCATCCCTGCATGGCAAATCCTACCGTAACAACATTTCTGAGGAACGGAAGATTCTTGGAATACAAGGGCTTACCCGGCTCGAGATTTTCGAGTTCGGGGCAAAGCTGAGAGATTATCTCTTTGTAATTTATATCCTTGCAATACTCTATCATAACAAGAGTATGTGTATCGGACTGCTTTAACAAATATTCGATTTCGTGAATCTTGTACGCGGTGTTAACTGTAACTAAAACAGCACCGATCTTGGTTGTAGCCCAGAATGTTATAAACCACTGAGGTACATTTGTAGCCCATACTGCAACATGGTCTCCTGCTTTTACACCAAGGGATATAAGAGCTGCGGCACATTCATCAACATCGCGTCTGAACTGTTCGTATGTTCTGGTATAATCAAGTGTAGGATACTTAAATGCATACTGGTCGGGGTAGTTTTCTACCATTGTGTCAAGAACATCGGAGAAAGTAGCATCTATAACATCATACTTCTTCCATACAAAAGTTCCTGTCTTATCTCTGTTGTAATATACTTTATCAAATGTCTGCTTGTCGCGGTTGAGCTGTGAAATATAGTTTGCAAAATGAGTAAGCACTATATCTGCATCATTTATTTCGTCATTCCATGCCGCACAGATGTATCCTTCGTAATTGAGCGATGAAAGAGCACCTATGAGCTTTGCAACATCAAGCTCGCCCTCGCCTATTAAAACGGTTTTGCCGTCCTTCATATCTCCGAGTCGAACATATTTGATATATGCACCCAAAGTTTTGATGGTAGCTTCGGAGCTTTCACCTGCATTGAAGTATGTACCTCTTACATTCCATGAAGCACCGATTGCTGCCGATGAAAAATGATTGATAATATCAATAACATTTTCAGTATTTGCAAGATAACCTATTGTTTCGAACAAGATATTGATATCTGTAGTTTCTGCTTTCTTGACAGCCATGCCCATCTTCTCATCAAGGACATCAAAGGATATTTTGTCATCTATGCTTACGATTACATTGGAAATTCCCGAAGTGGATGCCATATCTACATACTTAACTACTATATCGGATGTGACATTTTCGCTATCTATGCTATCGGGCATACGAAGTGCGGAAACCGCAAGGTTTCGGTTTACCAATTTTCTTTTGGCATCAGCAACGCGGTCGCGTCTTAATATACTGTCGTAATGTGCACTTCTTTCCTTTATGGCATCGTATATTTCAAAACCCTCAAATCCATAGTCAAAGGCATAACTGCAATTATCAAGAAAGGATGCACGGCTTACATTCTTGGTTGAAAATACTATTTTCAT
>JAZLCB010000306.1:0-1047 GCA_045614005.1 Clostridia bacterium | reverse complement strand
AACATCATCTATAAAGAAGTAACATTTTTTCATTTTACAATCTCCTCTATAAAGAAGTATTCATATCCGTTGTCTGTAAGATACTTTGCATGGCGGAGAACCTTTTCTTCCGAGTCGCTCTGATAAGCAAAATATTCGGGGAAGAAGTACTGCTCGTGTGTTGCACAGCCTACAAATTCATTGCCTATATAGCCCGAGAGCTCTTCCTCTATTTCGTCTACGGGAGTAAGATTAAGTATAGGACCTGAGCAGAAACGCTTTAACTTGAGGTCTATATCCTTATCGGTGTAGTAGCTGAAGTTGTGGAGAGTAGCGTCCGAAATTTCGGGTGTAAAGTGGTTGTAACCGCAGATGGATTTTGCAATGGAAGCATCTCTGGAATTACGGGTAAATACGCCTGTTTCGGGTTTGCGGTTATTAAGAAGTCTCTGCGCGTGGCCGTAGGGGAGGGTACTTGGGTCGCCGTTGTATTCTTCTCTTCCGCCGACGGAAGCACCGAGAAGGATAGCACCGCAGTCCTTTAACGCACGGCACCCGTCTTTACTTACAGGAAGCCAATGTGTGTTTATAGCGTAGGTAAATGTCTTTTCGCCTGCAAAGCGGATTACCTCTTTTTCTATAAGTTTAAATACCTTTACCATGTCATCGTAGTCGATGTTTATAAAGGGATAATCGGGGAATTCTTGAAGCGAATGGAACGCGAGGCGAAGCCAATCGGAGTTTGCTTCCCACTCGGATTTGTAGATATCGGGCATTTCGGCGAGGGTGAATTCGTCCATGCCGTAGTAGAAGTCTGTGCGGTAGAACACATTGAGCTGTGCTTTAAGACCGTACATATCGTGTGCCTTTTTGAGTGTTGCAAGGAAGTGGTGGTCAAATATCGACTTGGGCTTCTGTCTTGCAAGGTCTCTGAATATCCAGATTACGTCATCAATATAAAAATAAGCTTTTTTCATGGTAAAACCTCCTTTTGAAATACATTATAAAATTTCTTTCAATAAAATCAATATCAAAAACAACAACATATGGACAAAACAACGCTTTTAT
>JAZLCB010000305.1:0-3107 GCA_045614005.1 Clostridia bacterium | reverse complement strand
GGAGACTCATGAAGAAGAGGTGGTAATCACCCTTTACAACCATATAACGATGAGTGGCAAGATTGCGTGTGATGTCAACCCAGTCGGCATCTGTATGACGGCTCTTATCCCAGTAACCGTTCACAATACCTCCTTCGATGTGGATGGGAATTGAACTGAAGTCCGAGATTACCTTGTCGCCACTTGTGTCGGCTGTGTAGAGTATGAAGAGACTCTGTGCTTCACGTGATACAGGAATGATGTTCATACCCTTTTTAAGCGTAGTACGTGTTCCTGATGGAGAAACCGCTGTGATGGCATCGATTTCGAGTGTGGTACCCTCTGCGATGTCTGCTCCCACAAACACATAGACTACATCACCGGTGTTTGCATAAATACCTGTGGGGTTGTTGAGCCATGAGTATTTTCTGATGTTTATCTTTGTTGCCCAATAGTCGGGGTTGCTGTATGGCTCGTAATTGTGGATGCGGAACTCCTTTTCGCGTGCCGCCCATGCATCATTCTTTATCTTCTTGGCTGCTGCCACAAGTGTGCTGTTGCAAGCACTCATGGCTGCTTCGAGTTCAGCATCGCTCATTGAGGCATACTCGCTTTTGAGTACGGTGCATAGGTCATCTTCAAAGAATTTTGTGTATGCAGCTATCACAGAATCCTTGTTTGCAAGCACTTCATTGAATTCTTTGTATTTCGCACGGATATCGGCTATTTTCTCTTCGGAAAGTTCCACCTTTTCGAAAATCCACTCCGAGCCGCCGGGGGTAGTCTCGGTACCGGAGTACCAGGGTACTACATCGTAAGCAGCGTCGCAGTGCATTCCGAAGTTGCCACCCTTTGTGTTGACAATATTGTATTTTCCCGATACTTTGCTGTTCTCGGACACATAGAAATTCTTTGCAGTGGTTGCTGTGGTAAAGAGTGCATACACCGTAGACTGGTTCTGGACATAGTATCCGGTGTTTACATTCTGTATGTTCCACGCCTCGCCGTTCTTCTTGAACTGCCAAAGCTGGTTGTAACTCTCGTCGCCGCCCTTGTCGGTGCAGTATATGTTATGCTCCGTAATATCTTCCGTCATTACAGCATTTGTTCTACCTGCATTCACCAAGCGGTAAACGGCATTCTCTTCCGGTATAATCTGTGCATGCAGCGAGAGGACTGCTGCAAACAGGATTATAGTTGTGTAAAATAAATGTTTCATGGCGTTAATTTTAAAAACTCATAAATATATTCATTGTAATCACTCGAGTGTACTGAAGTCTATATTGGGTTTTTCGCCTATACCGTTTTTGCGGGTAAAGCGTGTGTAGCCTTTGGTGTATCCGTCAAAGAAGCCACCCATCATCAGGTAGAAGCCATTTTCATCGGCACCTCCTGTGTAGTCGAGACGCTTACCATTCCTACCGGTGTCGCAATGTGTGAAGACAGCCTCGGTTACCGGTATCCACTCACCATCCTTTGTGCATGCCCATTGATTGTTGTAGCAGGCACGACGGGTTTTATATCCCATAACAGGGTTGAAGTTTTCGAGGAATGAGTGAGGATTGGTGTACCATGTGTCGATTTTGGGACGCTGGAAACTTGCCATCAATCGCCATTTGCCATCCTCGGCATCGCAGAAGTAGGCTGTATAAACTGTACTACCCTTTCCGTCGGGACGCACACGCATAAGGAACTTATAGGTATTTCCGGGTTTCCAGTCGTAAGCCATGAAGCTCTGTCCACCTGAACCTTCGCCTCCGAAATCCTGTACCTTTACAGTTTCACCTTTTTTGAGGAGCTTTATGCGAAGTGAGTCGGGAATCTCATTGGCGTTGTCTGTTACAAAGGGGCTCCATACAGAGAAGAGCACTTTGCGGCGTCCGGGAAGGTTGTTCTGGAATCCGAAATATCCCTCACCGAATCCGCAAGCCATATAGTAGCTGCTTGCACGGTCGTAGTCGGCAGGGACTGTAACCTCGTTGTAGAACCATTCGTAGGTCTTGTCCTTCGGCAGTCGGTAGTTGAGGTGCACCGATGGACCGCGACGTCCGAAGTGGGTACTGTAATTTTTGCGGATGTATGCAAGTTCTCCCAGATTGCCGTTGACGATAAGACTGAGGACATTTCCGAAAGAGGTCTCTCCACCACCCTTCTTGCCTTGTATATCCACTTTGATATGTCCGGGGTTCTTCACTTTGAATTTTCCGATGGTGTAGATTGCTGGTGTGTCGCCTTTGAGCTTTACCTTTTTACTTTTGCCCAGACAGCTTACTGTTATGGTAGAGTTTCCGTATGCCTCAATTTTCAACTCCATCTCTCCGGCTTTTTCGGCATGGAAATATGTACTGATTACATTGTCCTTGTCATACCAGTCTGCTATTCCACCGTTATGCTCATCGATAGAGGCATACTGAAGATTTGCGGATTTTTTACGTGCTCCGGGAGGAGGCATCATCTTACCTCTCGAAAGAATGATCGACTCGGCATCGGGCGAAGTTACATATCCGTTACCTTTAAGCAATATAGTATCTGAATTAAATTGCGCATACGCTGCTCCACAATGCACAAGCGCCAAGAGCGCCACTAATGATACGATTTTTTTTCTCATAAATTATTATAGGTCTTTGATTGTTTTATATTAGCTCATAAAAGTACTGAAAATATATTTATTTTCAGTTATATCTTATAATAAAATAAGTTAATAGAATGATTTTGTTTACCAGCCCATTCTTCCTCCCCATGTTTTTGAACGATATTATATTTTATTATCTTCTTCTTTTAAATATAAAAAAAGAAAAAAACAATAATAATGGCTGTTGATAATATTGATAACTTTTCAAGTGTTTTTGGGTATATTATGTTATTGATATATGTACTACAGTTATTAAGATGTTATTCATAGTGTATCTGCTTGTATTTAAGTGAATTGATGTTTTATTCACAATCTGTTGATAACGTTATTTAAGTAAAATTGATGATAATTTCAGGCTCTTTTTTCTGTTGAAAACCGTATGATAAATTTTTATAAAAAAAATGGTTATCAACTTGCATTTTAGTTGATGCGGTTTGTATATACACCGTTTTATTTTTTCCAAGAAGAACCGACATTTTCTTTTATCAATTTATCA
>JAZLCB010000304.1:0-3733 GCA_045614005.1 Clostridia bacterium | reverse complement strand
ATTACATTGTGCGGATACAATATGTTTTTGATTTCTTTAACCTTTCCCTGGTTATTTGTAGCAACAATTATGTCCATATTTTTGTCCTTTCAATCACAGCAAATCAAGTGATTAGTTTGTTTTCTTGAATACATAAAAAGCTCTTTCGGTATCAGCATCCGGCTCGTGCATTGTCATATCAGCATAACATCCTTCAAATGAAAGTCCGTTTTTATGTGCACACTCAATCAGGAATTCATGACTATGATATTTTTGACAATGTTGTTCCGAAAATCTTGAATAGTTTCCCGAAGAATCTTTAACAAAGAAATTCAGATAAAAATCCAGAAAATCGTCTTCGTAGCAGTTTTCCCACGTGTAAAAAACATCATCTTTTTCAAAAACAAAAGTATTGTCCCCTAATATGTTTTCAAATTTATGGAGTGTATTCACATCGAATATAAACAACCCATACGGGTTAAGATAGTTATTTACAAGAGAAAACATATTATACACATCTTTGGATTCCGTTATGTAATTAACAGTGTCAAGAGTACTCAGAAAGACATCAACCGTTCCGAATAGTTCAAACTCGCAAATGCTTTGGTTGAGAAAAAGAATGTTATTATCTTCCCTTTTTTGAAACGCAATATTCAGCATTGCTTCCGAATTGTCAACTCCGATGCAATCATACCCTTTTTTGTCGAAAAGTACACACATACTACCAGTACCGCACCCTAAATCGCACAAAAGCTCTGCTTTGCCATTAAAATGCTTTTCTATGAGCGAATCTATGTAGTCGGCCCGTTTTTCATACTCAACATCGTCAGTAAGCAAATCATAAACATATGCAAAATCATTATAACTTGCATTATAGTTCATTGCTATCACCTACTTATCAAGTTTTTGAAGAATAGTCTTATATCCTTCCTCGCCATATGTCAAAGCATTATTTACTCTGCTTATGGTAGCTGTGCTTGCACCTGTTTTGGAAACGATGTCACTATACACCTTACCATCACTGAGCATAGCAGCAACTTCAAGACGCTGTGCCATAGCTTTTACTTCAGAAACAGTACACAAATCTGCAAGGAATTTCAGACATTCCTCCGCATTATCAATGCATACAAATGCTTCGGCAAGCTTTTCTATATTTTTTTCTGCAAATTTTTTTATCATAATAAGCACCGCCTTTTTGCTTTATCAAAGTTTTTCGAGCTTAGCTATAGAAGCCATTAGCTTTTTAGTTCCGATATTGTCAAATAAAATTTCAACCATATTATCATTGCCCGAGGGTTCTATGGAAACAATCATGCCTTTGCCAAACTTTTTATGTTTAACCATATCTCCCTTGCGGAAATCAAAACTCTTATTTACAAGCGACGAAGCCGAAACCATACTGTATTTGTCAGCAATTGATGATACACTCATTTTAGGTGTACCAAATCCTGAAAAGCTCTCGTTTTTACTCTCATAGCTTCTGTATGAACTGCCATAACCGCTATCGTAATTTCGTGCAATAAAATTACCTTTTTGTCTGGGATCTTCCAAAAGTTCATCAGGAATTTCATCAACAAACGGTGATAAAAGCTGTGGCGAGGTCTGACCATATAGTGTTCTGTACTTGGCAGCAGTCATAAGAAGTTTTTCTTTGGCACGGGTAATACCAACATAGCACAGTCGCCTTTCTTCCTCCATTCCGCCTTCTTCCGCTTCAGACATTGCACTCGGGAAGAGTCCCTTTTCCATTCCGCACATAAACACAACCGGAAATTCCAACCCTTTTGCAGAATGAAGTGTCATAAGGATAACAGCTTCTTCTGTTCCATCAAGATTATCAACATCCGAAACCAAAGAAATGTTATCAAGAAATCCATCGAAGGTTGGATTTTCAACATTGTTTTGGTATTCATATGCTTTTGAACGAAACTCTTCGATGTTTTCTATTCTGGAACGTGCCTCTTTCGGATCTTCTTCAAGAAGCGAACGTGCATAGCCTGTTTTCGTAAGCATTTCATCTATGAGAGCAGTTACAGGCACTTTGTCCTTTTGTTCCATAAGGTCGGTAATAATGCGAGCAAACTCTTCGATTTTTCCGGCAGATCTGCCAAGAGCCTGAGTATATTCAGGGCCTGTGAGTATCTCAAACATGCTCTTACCAAGACTTGCCGCTAATGCATTTACCTTGGAAATAGTTGCATCACCGATACCTCTTTTGGGTACATTTATTATTCTGGTAAGGTTAATATCATCGGTGGGATTATATATTACCCTAAGATATGCGAGGATATCTTTGATTTCTTTTCTGTCATAGAATCGCAAACCTGCAAGGATTCTGTATGGGCATGTAAGGTTTTCTTCAAATGCTCTTGTCTGGGCGTTGGTACGATACAAAATAGCAAAATCGTTATATTTGTATTTACCCATAGACACAAGCTTTTCTATACATGCATTTATGTACGATGCCTCTGTAATTTGATCATCGAGAACAGTAAGCGTTATTTTGTCACCACTACCCGAATTGGTCCACAAATTTTTCCCTTTTCTGTCCTTGTTGTTCTTAATAACATTATTTGCCGCATCAAGTATAGTCTGTGTAGAACGATAATTCTGTTCAAGTTTAATTGTTTTAGCTTCTTTAAACTGTTTTTCAAAATCAAGGATATTGGTTATATCAGCACCACGAAATTTATATATACTCTGGTCGTCATCACCAACTACACACAGATTTCTGTACTTTGCGGCGATCATAGCAACAAGTTTGTACTGTATGTGATTGGTGTCCTGATATTCATCTACAAGCACGTATTTAAACTTATTCTGATAATATTCCAAAACATCGGGACACTTTTCAAAAAGTTCTACGGTTTTACACAAAAGATCATCAAAATCCAAAGAGTTGTTATTCATAAGCCCTTGCTGATATGCCGCATAGATTCTGGCTATACTCTTCTGCTTAAAATCAGCAACCGAACTTTCAAACTCTTCTGGCGAAATCCCCTTGGTTTTCATGTCAGAAATTCTCGAAATAAGCATTTTTACAGGATACATATCCTCACTTAGATTAAGAGATTTAAGGACATCTTTTACAAGCCTTTTCTGGTCGTTTGTATCGTACACATTGAACTCCTTTGTGTACTTAGTGCCCATTTTGTCTATATCGTATCTGAGAATACGAAGGCAAGCACTATGGAAAGTTTTTATCCACATATTTTCCGAAGTGCCTTCAGAGAGAAGCGAAGTTATGCGAGATAACATTTCGCTCGCTGCCTTATTTGTGAAAGTTATTGCAAGTATCTGCCATGGTTTTGCAAGTGCTTGCTCCAAAATATATGCAATTCTCTTTGTCAGGACAGTTGTTTTACCGCTTCCTGCACCTGCAAGAACGAGAAGCGGTCCTTCGGTGGTGAGAACAGCTTCTCTTTGTTTTTCGTTAAGTCCATCTAAAATGTTCATCTATTCTTCCTCACATTCCAAAACCATCTGAGTTACATAATCCCAAAACATATCCGCACCTTCGCCGTTTATAGCAGAAAACGGTATGATAACATCTTCGCCTGCAAGTTTGAGGTCGGTTATTATTCGTCTGAGCGACACATCAACCTCAGATTTTTTAAGTTTATCAATCTTTGATGCAACAATTACCGCTCTGTCGCAAACAGCACGGATAAAATTGAGCATAACTTTATCATCTTCTGTAGGCGCATGACGACTGTCAACAATAAGAACAACCTGAGCAAGACTCTCTCGTGTT
>JAZLCB010000303.1:0-10843 GCA_045614005.1 Clostridia bacterium | reverse complement strand
CGAACTTGTATTTCCTGTATTCTTTACAGGAACCTTGAGTACGAGCTTTTCGCCACCGGGAACTGTAAAGTCTTCGGCTACATAGTCGCCACCGCTTAATCTGAATACCATACCCGAAAGACCGCCGTCATATTTTGCGGTTTCTGTAAAGCCGTTTGTATTAGCTTTAAGATTGTAGGAATTGTATGACCAGTTGGAGATGCTGTAATCTGTTTTGCTACCTGTGATACCATTGGTATTAAACTGATTGTAGTTTGTAGCCTCGGCGGGATCGCCTATTGCGTTTGTAGCACTTATCTCGGAGTCTACATATATAGGTACTGTAATTTCGTTTATTGCAAAGAATCTTACACCGTTATTTGCTTCCCACTCGCTTGCAAATTCTCTGGATATACTTTCGGCAGTTACCTTCCAATAGTATGTATCCACAGGGAGTAAGGGGAGATTAACGCTTGTGTAGCGTGTTTGTGTCTGATATACCACATCGTTAAAGTCGGGGTCTGCTGCAACTACTACATTGTAGCGGTTTGCACCGTAGGCACTTGTCCACATGAGGTTGACGCCTGTGCCGTAGTCTATAAGACCTGCTCTGTTGCCGGGGTATACAAGATCAAATCCACCCATTTCGTAATCCCTTGTAAGACCAATCTTTTCTATATCGAAGTTTTCGGTATTGAGAAGGTGGGGATTTTCCTTAGCAAGGTCACTATCTGCTCTGAGACGGAAGTCCTGACCTTCTATATCATTAAATGCATCTGTGCTCTCGAGCTGTATGTTACCTTCGATAACAGCATACTTAGGAGCGTTTTCACGAAGATAGATATCACCGATATCAACACCGAGGTTACCTATGATACTTGTATACTTGGTGGGGTTGTTGGCATCTTGGATTACATTTTTAAGATACGGATATCTGGTGTAGAAGAGCTCTAAATCTGCAATGTCAGCTCGGATTGCTTCGAGTGAATCGTAGTTTAAGTCACTTGAAATTGTATCTTCGCCACGCTTTCCGTGGTCGTGGTGGTTGATGTGCTTTTCTGCAACGTATGTGGTGTTGTAGTGGTGAACTGTAGCTCCTGCACCGTTGGAGTTGAAGTCTATATCCTGATTTACAAGGATATTGTACTTAGCTGTCTGACCGAGCTGCATATCATCCCAGTATATACCAACCTGACCGCCGGGGATATCTGCGTTTGTATCGTGGATGTAGTTGTAACGAACAACCGTACCCTGATAGATAGAGCTTCCGCCCCAGTAAATTGCGGCACAGTCGGCATCTTCGGTAACAACATCAAAGATTTCGTTGTACTCTATGAGGTGGTTGTTACCCCATGCTCTTATTGCCTGCATGGGAACTGAGCTTATGCTGTTGCCTCTTACTACCACTCCGCATCCGCCGAGAACTATTGCTTCCCAGAAGGATTTGTTGGAAGTGTTGTGGATGAAGTTATCTTCTATCACTACGCCCGAATCGGTAAGAGTATCTATGTTACCGCTACCGCTTACCTGAACGGCTGTCTGACCTATGTTTTCGAAGTTGTTGCCCTTTATGATAACATCATAAAGACCGTCTACTCTCTGTGCCTGCCATGAGGTGTCACCGGAATCGGCATATCTTGAACCCGTACCGCCAACTGCCACGGAGGCAATGTCCTCGAATGTACAGTTTACAATCTTGATGTCGGATACATCTGTCATGGAAACTGCATCGTTTCTTGTCTGTGTAAAGGTGATAGAATCGAATATGATGTTCTTTGCATTATCTAAGTGTATCATAGCGCCCTTAGACGACGAAAGCTCTATGTCTGCACTGCTAAGGCTACCCTGTGGATAGTAGTAGAGCATCATATTTTCTATATCTATGGCATATTCGCCCGGAAGGGTTATTTCCTCTATGAGGTTGTGCGCCTTCCATCTGCCCGAACGCTTGTTAGCAAGCTCCTGAGCAGGTTTATCGCAAATTGTGATAACGTGATTTTCGGTATCTATGTCCTTAACATAGTATCTGAATCTGCTGTAGTCATACGGCTCGAACGAAGAAATCCAGAAGTTCTTTGCCTCGCCCCATCTGTCGCAGTTTATGGAGGGGAGCATGGTTGTAACATCACTTCTGTAGTATGTGAAGGAAAGTCCGTCTGCGGAGTTTGCTTCGTCACCGTTATACTGATCCTTATCGCCCTTTATGGCATATTCGCCACCGTCGGGCCACTGAGCTACTGTCTGCTCATAACCGTTGTAGTAGAGGGTATTGAATTCGCCATCGGCTGTAAGGGAGTACTGTCCGTTAATTTGGGTTACGTCTGTTATATCTTCGGGAGTGTAGCCTGCTGCTGCAAGGTCGAAGGAATAAATCTTACCTGCCATACCGGGAGCAAAACGAGCTATTATATCTCCGTCTTCTACAAGCTCAAAAGCCTCTGCATCAAGGTCTACCGAAGTCTTGAAGATTACTGTTCCCTCTTCCATAGCGCGGAAGGTAACGGGGATTTCAAAACGTTCTGATTTTGTAAACAAGGTTGTTTCTGCAAATACATATTCACCGGGCATGAAGATAACTTCATTTACGGTAACATTCGCTCTTCTTAATTCTTCGAGCTTGTCGATTGCACCTGCAAGGGTTCTTAAGGGAGAATCCTCTGTGCCGTCCCATGAATCCTTACCGTTTGGTGCAACATAGAGCTTTGTAGTTTCGTCCGATACAACTATGTTTTCGAATCTTGCAAAATCGCCATACGAATCGGATACGGCAATTACAGTATACTTGCCACCCTTTGCATTTGCATTGGGGGTTATTGTAAGGGTTGCATTTTCCTTATCCTCTGTAATGGTAAAGAAGCGTTTCGCATCTGTAAAGTCGGCATCCTTTATGTACCATGTAAAGTTCTGGTCAAGGTAACCTGTAGAGCCGAGCTGATTTAACATCTTTGCCTTGAAGGTTGTTGCGCTTCCTTTGGAAATTGACATATTTTCCGAAAGGTTTTCTATAGCTATGTCATACGCCTCTTCGGGTGCAAAATAAATTGTATCCGCTGTGGCATAGAGTCTGTTTAATTCAAATTTGTCGCCTGCATCTGTGCCTATACCAAATCCAAACGAAAGATACGGACTGTAGTCTGCACCTTCTGTACCGGGCATCTTCATTGTAGCAACTACGTTGTACCAATCATCGCCTGCGGGGATTACATATCCGTTTGGTGCTTCTACGGGCTTTGTTGCTGTGCCGTAGGAGGTGGTATTGGTAAGTCCTGCATCGAGTACAATATCGCCTGTACCGTTTACGTTCTTAACGCTTGCACCGAACACATAAGCTTTGCCACCCTTAAGAGGTGTGGTAAGATCCGTTGCGGAGTTCTTAACTATAAATCCGCTTGCACCGTTAAATACACTACCGTAATCGGATACTGCATTTTTTGCAGTAAATGTAGAAGAAAGCTCGAGTCTGTAATCACCTGTCTGCACCACATCGTAATTTGCACTTGCATCTGCAAAGTTATCCTTGGATGTGGGGTCAATTATGAGGTTGGCGGGTTTGTCGCCCTTTACATAATCGATAATGGGTTTGCTTCCGTTTAAGGAGATGGGAAGCATTCTTACCATGTTGTAATCCTCGGACACTGCTACTACATATATTTCTTCTGCCTTTGTGCTTGTGATGGTAAGCTGTGCAGTTTTGTTGTTATCTGTAAACGAATATCCCGAATACTTGTAGTTCTTATCTGCGTCGAGAACATACCATGTAAAGTTCTGACTAAAACCACTTTCCAAACCAAACTGATTTACTACGGCTGCACTAAGGTCGATTGTTTCGCCTTGGGATGCTTTGGTAGCGGAGGAAGTAATTACTATATCGTTTATTTCTTCCTTGGCAAAATACGAAGGAGTCATACCTGACTTATTTAGGTTTATGGTAAACTGTTCGCCTGCCTTTGTGCCAACCGGCATAGCAAGACCGAGCATAAGTCTTGGTCCGGGCATTGTAAGGATTTCGCGGTACTCATACCATTTGCCGTCTGCAGGAACGAGCATACCTTCTTCGCCATGTATAGAACCGTATTTTGTGGGAACATCGTAAGCGTTGGAAACTCCGACTACTATGTGAGAATCAACATTGCCGTCATTTTTTACCCATACGCTGTATATGTATTTATCACCGGCTACATATCCGCCGGCAGGTTCTTCCTTTTTGTAGAGGAAGCCGTGGCCGTAACAGCTGTGTGCTGTAGCGGTTATATCCTCGATTGCGGTGAACGTATATTCCTGAGGATATACAAGGCCATCTGTTGTACCCGACACAATCTTGGATGTACCTGTGGACACCATGGTTGTCCTGTTAGCGTCTATAATAAGATTGTCGTTATTTTCTATAGAAATATATTCCGAAAGTTCAAACTTGTCACTTACTGTTATGGGGGTAAATCTTGATATGCCATACTCGGTTGAAGTAGCAACTATGTTGTAGCTGCCATTGGGAAGCGATGCATTGGTAAATACCGCCTTGGAGCTGTCTGAACCGCAGCTTATGGTGTAGCCGTCCGATACCACATTTCCGTCTGCATCTAAAACAGTCCATGTAAAGTCCTGAGATAAGCTACCCTTTTCGTCGAGCTGATTGTATACCGAAGCTTCCAAAGAAATCTGAGATTCGGCTTTCATCTCCTCGGCAGAACCTGAAATGAGGTTTACTTTGATATCGTGGGCAGTTTCCTTGGCATAGTATGCCTGCTGTACGCCGGCATGTCGGGAGTTTAATTCCACCGAAGCTCCTGCCTTTGTGCCTGCAACAAAGCCGACGCGAAGACCGGGAACAGCTCTGTTTGGCGAAGCAGGGAGTATAGTCTTTACCACTACCCATTCGCCGGACTGAGGAAGCTCTATAACACCGTTGGGGTACTGAGTTACAGGGAGAAAGTCATCCGCCGCAACACCCGAATATGTACCGTTGAAAACGCCCACTCTTATGCTTGCAGGAACATCGGGATTGATGTTTCGTGCCGCAAATATAAATACATATCTCTCGCCTATGCTATAAGAGTCGGCATCCTTTTCTATCTTGGGATATGTAGCATTTGTGCTTGTTTCTATTGCCATGCCCGCACTTCCGTAATGGGCAGCTACGGTAGGAATATCCTCTTTGGCAGTCATGGAAGCACCAAGATATCCTCCGGGCCAGCCTTCCGCTGCATTGGAATTTTTCCAACTGACACTTGTAAGGGATACTCTGCTGTCATTTAGCGTATTTGCATGCCAGAAGTCGTCTGTAAAGTTGACAACAAGGTTGTCATCTATGCTTCCGCGCACAAAGTCTGTATACTCCTCTCCTGATGCAAAAGACACCACCGACATAACCGACAGCGCAAGCATCAGAATAACTATTAACGAAATGATTTTCTTCATAGTTTCAGTACCACCACATTTCTTCAAATTTTTGTTTATAAAAGTTTTTCGCCCTGCCTTTTGAGGACACTATGGGATTGTAGCATAATATTATGAAATATTATACTATTTATAAGTAAAAATTTCAATGTCCAAAGTTTAGAAATATTCATATTTTACGTAAAAAATTGTCCGTTTTTTGGAAGTTTTTTCTTTTTTCTTCATATATTGTCAAGTTTTTTGTTTCGGCAGCAAGGCGAAGCACAAGATGGCAATTTTGAAAGAAAAACCAAGCTTCGAATATAGTGCACTTTGCATACCAAAATATTGAACTTTTTTTGTAATGAAATAAAAAAAGAACTCCGCATTATTAAACGCGGAGTTCTTGTAATAAACAAGATATTACTTATTTCTTTTTGGGCTTAATGCCTTTTTCTTTAAAGAATGCTTTGTACTGCTTTTCGATATCAGCATATACTTCTTTCATGCCTGCTTCTTCCATAGCCTTCTTGTACTTGTTGAGATATGCATCGTAGTCTGTAGGGCTCATGAAGTCGGAGTATTCGCCCATAACTGCTATGAGGTTAGCAATAGCAGGACCTGTTTCTGTATCGTCATATGTGAAGCCATCGGAGGGGCTGGGAACGCCTGTAGCGTTGAGTTCAATTGTCTGCTCCCAAACATCACCGGGCATGCCTTCGTCTATAAGAGCATTGAACTGGCAACCGAACATCCAGTCGCTATCGGGATGATAACCGCTTTCGGAATCAGAAATGATCTTGCCTTCTTCGGTAAGTTCATAGTGCTTGCCTTCAATACCGTTGCATACGAGGTTGTAGAGCTCCTTATCGGTGTTCATAAGCTTAATAAGCTCATAAGCCTTTTCGGGGTTCTTACTTGTAGCACTTACAGCTGTCATAGTAGATGCGCCTGCACCTGCATTCATAGGAAGTGTAAAGAGCACCTTGTAATCATACTCGCAGTTTGTCTGGTTATCAGGAGCCTTCTGACCGGGCTTGTAGCCTGCCATCTGTACAGCATACTTGTTCTGCTTGGAGTCTGTGGAGTCATCGCCCTTGCTTGCTTCATCCTTACGGATGTAGCCCTTCTGATACCAGGATCTGAAATCTTCTACATATTCCTGATATTCGGGAACTTCGTACCAGGGTTTGAACTCGAGTGTGTCGTAGTTGTACCAAAGACCGCAAGCCTTACATTCGCCCCAGTTCTTAGCGTTAACCCACATAGCGGGGCCCCACTTTGTTCTGAAGGGATATATATCAGGTTCGCCTGCCTTAACAGCAGCAAGGAAGGGTTCGATATCTGTGATTTTTTCTACAGACTGAAGGTCAAAGTTGTACTTTGTAAGGAAATCCTTTCTTGCCCATACAGCGATAGGCTGTACAAGAATCTGCATGTTAGGAATAGCATATATCTTGCCATCCTTCTTGATACCGTTAATGATTGTTTCGGGCACTACGTCGTAGATGGATTTGTCATTTTCTACAAACTCTGTGAGGTCGTAGAGAGCTTCGTTATCTACAGCCTGGTCATAGTAGTTGAGCCAGTTGGATGTAAAGCAAAGGTCATACGCCTTACCGGAAGCCATAGTCATCTTCATACGTTCTGCATATGCAGATGTAGGAATGAACTGGATATTAAGAGTAATATCAAGCTTCTCTTTGAGGATCTTGTTTACCTCTGTCATAACTGCTTCCTGATCGGGCTGTGCATCACCGGGGATGTACCAGAGGAGCTCTGTTGAGTCGGAGCTGCCGCAACCGGTGAAAGTGAAAAGGGAAGCCGCTACACAGATGATACATACTAATGCAATAAGTCTTTTCATTTTCTTTTCTCCTTTTTTGAAAAAATTTATAAACTCATAACCATATTGTAGCATTTTTGGTTGTGAATGTAAAGGGATTTTTAAAATATCACAAAAAGGGTTATAATTTTGCGATATCTTAGTAAAAAGCGCAGATGTTATATGGCTTATTTTTCGGGTTTTATGCCCTTTTTGTCCAGAAACGCCTTTACCTGCTTTTCTATATCGGCATACACTTTGTCCATGCCTGCTTCTTTCATGTCTGCCTTGTAGTCTTCAAGAAACGAGTCGTAATCTTTTACACTTATGTAATCGTCGTATTCTTCCTTAACAGCCAGAAGATTTGTTATATATATTGCTGTTTCGCTGTCATCATATGTAAACCCCGAAAGCGGGCTTATTGGTACGCTTTCGTTTATTTCTTTGGTCTTTTCCCACACATCGTCGGAAGTGCCGTCATCTATAAGTGCATTGAACTGACAGCCAAACACCCAGTCCCTTTCGGGGTGATAACCACTTTTGAGGTTGGTTACGATTTTGCCCTCTTTTGTAAGATTGTAGTGTTTGCCCTCTATACCGTTGCACACAAGGTTATAAAGCTCCTTATCGGTGTTCATGAGCTTAATGAGTTCAAAAGCTTTTTCGGGGTGTCTGCTTGTTGTGCTTATACCGGTCATAGCTGCGCAACCGGCAGACTCCGATATAGGCAAAGTAAAGAGCACCTTGTAGTCGTATTTATATTCAGTCTGTTCAGACGGGTATGTCTGCCCGGGTTTGTATGAGCCCATTTCCACGGCATATCTTCCCTGCATGGAATCTGTGGTATCATCGCCTGCACTGGCTATATCCTTGCGGATGTAGCCCTCCCTATACCATCTGCGGAAGGTTTCTACATGATTCTTGTACTCGGGTATATCGTAGATGGGCTTAAACTTGTGTGTTTTGTAATTAAAGTACAATCCCACAGCCTGCATTTGTGCCCAATCCTGGTTTATCCAGAAAGTAGGACCCCATTTTGTTCTTATGGGATATATACCTCTTTCGCCCTCTTCCACCATTTCCAAAAATGGTTCGATGTCGTTTATGTGTTCTACCGACTGAAGGTCGAAATCGTATTTTTTGAGAAGGTCACTGCGTGCCCACACCGCCAGAGGCTGTGCAAGTATCTGCATATTAGGAACAGCATACAAGCGTCCGTCAACTTTTGCACCTTCGATAATATCCTTGGGAACTACTTCAAGGATGTCCTCATCTATAAGGTCGGTAACATCATAGAGTGCACCGTTATCTACAGCCTGCGTGTAATAGTTGAGCCAATTTGAGGTAAAGCAAAGGTCGTACTTTGTGCCCGAAGCCATTATCATCTTCATTCGCTCGGAATATGCCGTGGTTGGTATAAACTGTATGGTAAGATTAACACCGATTTTTTCGTTTAAAATCTTGTTAACCTCTTTCATTACCGATTCCTGATCGGGCTGTGCATCTCCGGGAACATACCATAGGAGGTCGACCGCTTCGGCATTGCCTGCGGATTCATCCCCCGAGGTGCAACCTGCCAAAAGCGAAGATAATATGCATATGACACAAATAAATGCCATTAGTTTTTTCATATCTTCCGCCCCCTTTTTAGATTATTTTATCACCTCGCGTAAAAAAAGTAAAGTCCGACAAATTTCGTTTTTTTACTAAAAAAGTTCGTTTTTTCTAATTCAGGCACTTATTTCATACAAAAAGTTCGCTTTTTCATGCTAAAGGTTCGTTTTTTATGTTGATTTCATGAGAGTATTTTGTTATAATGAAATTATCGATAAATACGGAGGTTTTTAAAATGATATATAAGCACATGTACATAGGCTACAATCCTCAAAAGGACATAGCTATAAAAAACGATAGTTTGGCTTACACAGCTACCGTTAAATACTACGAAAGCTACGCCCTTTTGTACTTTGAAAGCAAGGATGCTTCCACAAATGCAGACGATGTGGCGTCGGGAACTCTCGTTCCATTTCCCGACGGCAGAAAATGGTTTGAAATGGCGGAGATATTCCACTACTTTGCACCCGAAACCGATGACCAATGGGCACGAAAGATTGCAAACAAAGAGTGCAAAATCAGAGTTAACCGTCTCCAAAGAGATAAGATTGCAAGCTACATATACTATCATGTAGAACACCAGAACGACAATCAGTTTGACGTGGACAAGTTCTTTTCCATATTCATATATGACAACCTCATTTTCATATACAACGAAGAGCCCGAAGAAAAGATAACCTGGGCAGAAATTGAGGGCAAAAACCACCACGATGACAGATACGACTGGGAAGCTCTTATGGATGAGCACTTTATGAGCTGGCCCGATGGCACAAAAGGTTGGAGAGAGCTCTAAAACATTTTGCAACTAAACTTATGGGAGGTGATATTCTTGGCAAAAATCCTTATTGTAGATACAGACGAAACCCTGGTTTCGGACATTGAAAATCTCGTGTCCGACAACGCACAAAACTCAGTGGACTTCTACAACAATGTAGGCGGTGCACTCGGTTATCTGGAACTAAACAGCCCCGATATAATAATAACCGACATATTTCCACCCAAGCCCGAATGTACCAAAATAATAGATTATTGCGCCATAAATCACCCTGATACTAAAATAATCCTCGCAAGCAAACGAAAAAGTTTCAGTTATGCCCGAATGGCGGTAAGATGCAATAATGTTGTGGATTTTATTACAAAGCCCATAGATGCGGATTATACAAAAGAGCTTATCCATAGGCTGATACATAGTGTTCCGACGCTAAATGTTACCGAAGGTGATCACTCACGCAACAAAGAAAACGAGCTTTTTTCCAACATTGTTCACGGCTATACTTCCGACACTATCAAAATTCAAAAATCCTTTGATTCCCTAGGCCTTGATATATCCGTTGCAAACCAGAGCTGCACGCTCTCGCACTTTCACGCAGAGAGCTTTGTAACAAAGGAACAAGAAGAAAATCTCTATGATGCACTTCGCTCCGCTATTCCGTTTGAAACAGAGGATGCTTATCTATCACTTACGAATTATTCGTACAAAAACTTCTCTTGGTTTATAGTCCATAAAGCACAGGATGACCTGCCAAAAAGAATTGCAAATACGCTTGCTTCGCTCAAATCGCATCTCGAAAGCGAACTCGGACTCACCGCAGAAATAAGCTCATGCAAAACATGGTTTTCCATTAGCGATATGCTCTCAGGCATAGAAAGTACACAATTTAAAACCGACACCGATACAGATAGTGTTATAACCGATGCTATGTATTTTATGAGGCAGAATTATCCCAAAGACATATCACTTGCAACTGTTGCCGAGTATGTGAATATGAATCCGATATACTTCAGCTCATACTTTAAAAAGCACGCAGGCGAAAGATTTGTAAATGCACTCACTTCCATTCGCATTGAGCAGGCGGCAAAGCTTCTTGTAACTACAAGCATGACTATAAAAGATATTAAAATTGCCGTAGGGTACGGACATACCGGTAATTTTTATAAGCATTTTCACGACAAATACAAAATGACGCCAAATGAATACAAAAAATTTTACCTGGGGGTCAGAGATGTAAAAAAAGTGTAGATCGCAAAAGGCTGGATATTATAAATATAAGT
>JAZLCB010000302.1:0-3754 GCA_045614005.1 Clostridia bacterium | reverse complement strand
AAACTTAATCGGATTGCAAGATGTTATTTTGAAAAATGTTGAACAAAATAATACTTCTATCTATATTTATGTCCAAATGCCCCGAAAAGAGCACATCTGCCCTTGCTGTGGCAAATCAACCGACAGGGTTCACGATTATCGCAAACAATATATTAAGGATATTCCTGCCTTTAGTAAGCTTACTTACATAGTACTCAACAAAAGAAGATACGTCTGTCCTTCCTGCAAAAAGCGTTTCTATGAAAAGGTAGACTTTGTTCCTCGAAAGCATCAGTCAACAAAACGGCTTTCTTTTTACGTCATAGATAAACTCTCTGACGAACGGTCCTTTTCTTCTGTTGCAAGAGAAACTAATTTATCAGTTAGTACAGTTATTAGAAGATTTGATATGGTTGGCTTTATTCAGCCTAAAACATTGCCTGAAGTACTTGCAATAGATGAATTTAAGGGGAATACAGGTAAAGAGAAATATCAATGCATATTAACTAATCCCAAAACCGGAGAAGTGTTGGATATATTATCTGAAAGATATTCCTCTTACTTGAGTAAATATATGAGGAAATACACCCGTGAAGAACGTAAAAATGTTAAATACTTTATCAGTGATATGTGGAGACCGTACACTGATCTGGCTACAACATATCTTCCTTGTGCCACACAAGTTATTGACAAATACCACTTCATAAGACAGATTATATGGGCATTTGAGAGAGTTAGGAAATCCGAACAAAAGAAATACGGCAAAGAAAACAGATTGCTTTTTAAAAACTCTAAACGAATACTTACAAAACGAGCCTCAAAACTAAATGACGAAGAAAGGCAACGTGTTAATGCTATTTTGTACATTAGTGATGCCTTAAGAGAAGCATATATACTGAAAGAAGAGTTTTACAGAGTGTGTGATTGCACAGACAGAGCCAATGCAAAGGTTATGATGGAAGAATGGATATATTCAGCTCAAAAATGTAATTTAAAGGACTACCACTATTGTGCCAATACATTGTTAAACTGGCAAAGGGGCATTTTAAACTCATTTGAAGTTCCTTACACCAACGGATTCACTGAAGGCTGTAACAACAAGATTAAAGTATTAAAAAGAAATGCTTATGGATATCGTAATTTTGAACGATTTAGAAAACGTATATTACATATGTTTAGATACAAAAGCGAAAAGATAAAAACTAATGCGGCAGCCTAAGCTGCCGCACCAATTCCATTTTATTTTACCCCAACTGTTGACAAAGAGCCTAAAAAGTTAAGGTCTTTTTCAATTATGTTTGCCTTACGGCAAATGATGTCGCTTTGCTAATGATGTTTCCTTCGGAAATGATGACGGCTTCGCCTGATGATTTGGCAAACATCACATCATTGCGAATGAAATGAAGCGCATCATATTTGCGAAGAAAATGCATCATATCGCCATTGGCGATACTTCATTACAAATACTAACTTTGCATCAAAGTTAGCGGGTTTTTCAACTAAATCCGTCTTGCGACGGAATAAATCCACCGTCGCGGATGAAATCTTGCTTCGCAAGGATAAAAACGGATTTCATTGAAAGTATTACCGTATATTAACCCGGCGCATACATTTTCTTAATATTGATAATTGACTTTACTAATATTAATTTAGTATAATTAGAACACAGAAATTTACTTTCGGAGGAAAAACGATGAAAAAACTCATTTCTTTAATTTTGGTTATGGCACTTTGCCTCTCCGTTTTTGGTGCGGTGGCATTTGCCGATACAAAAAAGGATTTTATCGATATCAAGGGACATTGGGCAGAAGCTGACATTATGTCCATGGTAGAAAAGGGCGTTATAAACGGTGTAAGCGATACCGAATTTGCTCCAAACCGTACCATTACAAGAGCAGAATTTCTGGCTCTTATAGTTCGTGTACTCGGCGCAGAGCAGGTAGAGTATACCGATGCATACACCGATGTAAGTGCAAGCGACTGGTATTCCAAGGTAGTGCAGACAGGCAAGAACCTTGGCATAATAGACTCCGCCATGACTCCTGACGGCACATTCGCTCCCAAAGCGAATATAACAAGAGAAGAAATGACTTCTTTTATAATCCGTGCATACGAATACAAGACCAAAAAGACAGCACCTACTGCTAATATAGATGCTTTCAAGGACAAGGGCGATATAGCTTCCTGGGCTACCCGCTATGTAGAGGGTGCATACTCCATGGCTATAGTAAACGGTAAAGATGCCGAAACATTCGCTCCCAAAGCATCTGCCAAGAGAGCAGAAGCCGCTACAATAATCTGCCGTCTTTTAAAGAGCGAAGGATTTGAAACCACTACCGAAAAAGCTCCTATAGAAGAGGAAATCACCGTAGACGAAACCCCCGAAGAAAAGCCCGCAGGCGGCAAGAGCATCAAGATTCTCTCCGTAGGTAACAGCTACAGCTTAGACTGTATGGATTGGTTTGACGGCATAGCAAACAGCTACGGCTACGACGAAGTAACCATGGGTATTATATACAAGAGCTCCTGCACACTTCAGATGCACTATGAGTATGCGGTATCGGGCGCACTTGAATATACATACAAAAAGAACACCGACGGCAAGTGGGTAGATAACAAAAGTGCAAACTTCAAGGATTGCCTGCAGGACGAAAAGTGGGATATAATCGTAATCCACACAGCAAATTCGGGTAACACAGCTACATACAATCCTTACCTTTCAAATCTTCTTGATTACATAAAGGCAAACGGCACAAACCCCGATGTAAAGCTTGCTTGGAATATGACATGGGCACATCAGCACGACAGTACCCACTACCGCTTTACAGGCACATACAATAGTGACCAGATGTACATGTACAACCAGATTGTAGCCGCTACAAAGTCGGAGATTAAACCCCGCAAGGAATTTGATTATCTCATCCCCACAGGTACAGCCGTGCAGAACACAAGAACAAGCTTTATAGGCGATACCCTCACTCGTGACGGATATCATCTCGATTTATACATGGGACGTTACATTGCGGCGCTTACATGGTTCAGCGTACTTACAGAAACAAACATAGAGGATATAACCTATGTTCCCAACAAGGCACTCATCCCTGACGAAAAGAGAGCCGTGGCAATAGAATCTGTAGTAAACGCCATAGCAAAGCCGTATGCTGTGACAAAATCTAAATACAAGGAAGCACCACAGAAATAAGAGCATATCGGAGGAAAAACGATGAAAAAACTCATTTCGTTAATTTTGGTCATGGCACTTTGCCTGTCCGCTTTCGGCGCGGTGGCATTTGCCGATAACAAAAAGAACTTTACCGATACCAAGGGACATTGGGCGGAAGCTGACATTATGTCCATGGTGGAAAAGGGCGTTATAAATGGTGTAAGCGACACCGAATTTGCTCCGGGCCGTACCATTACAAGAGCAGAGTTCCTTGCTCTTATCGTTCGTGTACTCGGCGCAGAGCAGGTAGAGTATACCGATGCATACACCGATGTTAAGGCAAGTGACTGGTATTCCAAGGTAGTGCAGACAGGTAAGAATCTTGGCATAATAGACCCTGCAATGACAGAGGACGGTACATTCGCTCCCAAAGCGAATATAACAAGAGAAGAAATGACTTCTTTTATAATCCGTGCATACGAATACAAGACCAAAAAGACAGCACCTACTGCAAATATAGATGCTTTCAAGGACAAGGGCGATATAGCTTCCTGGGCTACCCGCTATGTAGAGGGTGCATACTCCATGGCTATAGTAAACGGTAAAGATGCC
>JAZLCB010000301.1:0-18609 GCA_045614005.1 Clostridia bacterium | reverse complement strand
AAAAGTATCCTTGGGGTAATAAACCTCAGTGTACGATATCATAGTCCTGCCGTCATAATATGAACCGCCAACAACGCGCCCATTTGCGTCATACTCAAAAAGGATATACTCATCCGGAGTATCGTAAAGCTTCAGGCTTCCACCGTCTTCAAATTCATATGACTATGCAAGTTCACGCATGATAGGCACTCCTTAGTCCAAAATCTCGTACCCGGCAATATGGTACACATCGTAATCTTCGTAAAGCAACTTCTTGGCTTCCTGATAGTTCTTGGCAACAATCTTAGCCTGAAATGATAGGTCAGTTGCCTTATCTACATAGAAAAACAGATAAGTGTGCATTACCGGCTGACTTTTAACCGGGCGAGTTTCCGTTTCGTCAATCCAATCCATAGCTTCTGCCATAGACGGAAATTCTACATCATCGATATAGAAATAGCCATTAGCGTCTTCTTGAATCAGATAGCCTTTATAGTAGTATTCGCCCATATGGTACCCCAAAAATATATAAGGTTTAGCCGTGGATATAACCGAACTGAGACTTAGGAGGCTCCGGCTTCGAAGGCTCTGTGTCCTTAATGAGCATCACAATTTCTGCTCGGGTTTCGACCACGCGTAACACTGACTTATTAGACAGATGAATCATGCCATGTCCATTGTCTTCTTCGATAGACACGATGTACTCCGGATTGATGCTCACCTTCTTGATAAAAGTAGTATCACCCATTCCCTCAAATGCCGTTACTTCAATCAGCGCTATCATGGTTCCTCCTTGTATTGATTGACTTAATGCGTTCAAGCCTCCAACTAGACGGACATGTTTTGAATAAACAGTCAGACCCGAACGGGCAGTCCCAACAATTCATATGCTGTTCCTTACAAAACTCCGCCAAGGTCTGTACGGCTTTAATTGCCTTATCCTTCGATATCATGCTTTGTCCCCAAATCTTTCAGAATACTTTCAGTAGCGGACAACTGAGCATTTAACTGAGCATAGACCTCCGACAGCCTAGCCATCTCACCCGTGAGAATCGTCATGTCTGACTTAACGGATTCCATGCTTGCCTTAATGTCGTTGATGTCTGATGATAATTTATCCATCTGCCTCTCCAAATTCCGGTACTTCATGTTCTCAGCCATAGCTGTGATAGGATTAGCGTCCATAGTGAACCCTCCATATGTATTATAACGATTATAAAACTAAAACAAGGTGGCGGAGTGCCACCTTGCTTCAGGTTAAATATTTTCCCAAAGAGTGTCTATATGTCAAAAAACATATATTAAAACTTCCTTTTTGTCAGCATCTATACCGACTTCAGTAATTTCAAGATTGCCTATGCTGTCATCCAACCCGTAAACTTCATTAATCATGAACTCGATTTGTTCATCGTCAATGATGATAACGAACTTGGTATCTGACCAATGAATGACATCTAAAAATTCTGAAATAGTCATACGACACTCCTTATCAGTATGCACTTAAATCAGTTCCCTGAGGGAGTGCGATGAGGTCAACCGTGATGTTCTCGATAACGCCTGCGATTACGAGATAGATTGTACCGACTACGCTGTTTGCGTTGATGGAATCGATGTTGTTGATATCAGCGGCCATCTTGACCTTGTAATCAAGGATAGCTCCAACATTTCTCATTGTATCGAGAAGCGGGGTTACGCCGGCGAAGAACTTCGCATAGGCTTCCTGACCATTGTATTGGAACTCTAATCCGATACCAATCTTGAAGACTGTATCCTTAACGGCATTGATGAGCTTTCTTGTAGAAAGATTCATGAGTGCCTGATAGGTTGCAGGAGGTACATCGAACAGAGTAGCGTTACCCCAAATCGTTGTTCCAAGTGAAGGTACAGCAGTAATCGTGTTGACCCTTGTACCATCAGAACCCTGCCAATTGTCAAGGAGCTTCTTAGGAACCGTGTATGCAAGCTGTCCAAGTCTTACATTGTTGTTCCTTGTGTTAGGAAGTGCCCATTCATACTGAGCAGACTGATTCTTAATCATAGCTCTCTCGATAAGGAGTGCCATGAAGGAAGGAGTTGCAGTAGCCTGCTTTGTCATACCGCTATAAACATACTGTCCCCAAGGTGCAAACAGAGCTGAGGAAGAAGAATAGAGCGGGTCTTCGAGCGTAGGTGTATCGCCGGAAAGCAACTGAGCATAACCGTAGTTATCCGGGTCATCGTTCCAAACCTTGTTACGAGGGAGTGACCTCGGGATATCGATATAAGCGGTAGCACATCTACTAGCGTCAGCAACTTCCATAAGCTCTCTGTGTAAAGGAGAAACTACGAATGTGTTAGGGTTATCAACGGGATAATCCGGATTGATAGCTAAGATGTCTTGGTCATCCCAAGGTGCGATAACACGGTTAGGGTTGTAGTTAATCTTATCCTTTAAGAGGTCATAAACGCTGTTTACGCCGGAAGCGGAAGCTGTCGGAGCGCCGGTAGCATATCTGTAAACCCACTCATTGAAACGGATAGCTTCAGCAGTAGCCTTGCTTACGAGTGTCTTTACGCTTTCAAGAGCAGAAAGATAGCCTGCACTCCCCTCTGTACCATATCTAACCTCTGCGAGTTTGATAGCCTCAGTCATGATAGCCTCAGCATCCTGACCCTCAGCACTCGCTACATCAGAACCGCCTTCAAGAGCCTTAGGCTCAGAAGTAGCCATCTTGCTCTCGTCAATAGTACCAACAACCTTGAAATCGAAGAACTTAGACTGAATTTCGTCGATAACATAAATGCTGTCTGTGGATTCCTCAGGGTTGAAAACGAATACGAGGTTTTCGATAGGACGGATAGCGCCGGTAGAATCTACAGCGTAACCGATGAGGTTCCAATAAGACTTGGTACCATACTGCTTCTGTGTAAGAGTAACCTTCAGGTTGTTACCAAAAGTACCGGGATACTTAGCCGTGATGACTAAAGAACCGGAACCATTAGCACCGGAGTTAGAACCGGAGCCTGCCGGGAGCGTAAGGGATGCCTTAGTACCGGGGCAAAGCCTACATGTCTGAATGGTGTAACCTGCATTCAGAAGTGTGAGCGCCATGAAGTAGGAATAGTCCTTCGTAGAGCGGTAGTTAGATGACGGACCTCTATAGGTAGCGATGAATGATTCAAGTCCATCGGAACCGGCAGGGAATAAGCTCCATGCTGTGTTTTCAAGAGCATCATCAAGCGCAGACGCGGGATTGTTCGATTCAGCGATGTCCGCTGTAGGGAGAGTGAATCCCGGGCCCCAACATGCCGTAATAGGAAGCGCTACGGTACAATAGTTAGCATTCTCTACGGTAAATGCCTTGTTTTCTGAAATGACATTAACATTAATTGCCATTAGAATCTTCCTCCTTGGGTATATCTATTTTAGTTTCGGTGTTTTCTGCAAATGATTCCTTTTCGGTTTCACTTGACTTTTTCTTTCTGCCCCTGAGTGAAGGTGTTGTCGGAGCCTCGTACACCGCCGTCTTCTCGGGTACCGGTTGGATTCCGAAGATTCTAACCATCCCGCTGTCGTTGATGTAGCCCGGAACCGACTTCGTTTCGCCCGGTGCAAATTTCACTCCGTAAAAGGTTTTTGCAGAAAATGAAATATTCTTGTATGTATTCATATGTTAATACCTCTGTATGTATATAAGGTTTAGACCGCCGGTCAGATATTCGTCTGTCCTTCTTCAGCGATGTCTATAGCCTTCTCATTGGTCTGAGGCATGTACTCACGCTTAGGTGCCTTAGGTGAGAACGGGAAATTCTCGTCCTGCAATCTAGCGATATTGTCCATGATGTACTCTATAGCCGAATCTCTGTCCTCGCATACGCCAACATCAACTAAGCTCCCCCAACATTCATCAGAAATGTTCTTATCGAGGTAGTTCTCGATTTCCTCATCGGACATGTCATAGACATTATTGACTTTGCTGTAAGACTTCGGAACCTTCTTATTAGCGATAGCAACAGCACCTTGGAAATTTCTCAGTGCGCGGAACGGAGATTGGTCTTCGTACTCGAAGTTGATAGCGTTAATCTTAGCGTCCGGGTTCATCATGTAAAGTTGGCTCCATCTGTGGTGACCATCAATTACATACTGCCCATTGTAAGTTACGATAGGCGTAACAATTGTAACCGGAGAACCGTTGAACAACTGAGAACAATCGTTACTTAACGGGAACTTCAGAGAATTATCTAAACCGATTTCGGACTGCGTAGGAAGTAACTTTGCTACCGGAATAGCTTCAGGCTCGGAAGACATAGTAACCTTAGCAAGTTCACCCTCACCAAATCCCTCGGATAAAATTGCATAAAGCTTGGGGTCGGATACGATATCTTCAAGAGCGTCACCAAGTTCAGCGTAAGATGCCTTACGAAGCTTCTTGACCAACTCATTAAAAGTCTTCTCTACATTGGGAGAATCCCCGGTACCCTCGTCTTCGTCCTCATCAGAAACACCCTCGCCATCAGCGAGTTCATCATCTTCTGTAGCATTATCAGCGTCATCGGACGCATAAATTCTTCTTCCCGGTCTGATAGAACGACTTGCCCTTACAGACTTACGAGGATGTATAAGAATCTTCATATATGCCTCCCGTAAAAATAATAAATATACCAATATTAAAGGTTATTGAATTTGATATTCGGTCGCATGGTTCATGCAGATATTTACGAACTCCGGTAAAGTCTCGCCTATCTTATGTTCTCTCGGGATTAAATCCGCGATGTATAATCGGTCGAACCCGTTGCGTCTTCCGAAAGCAAACATGACAGAATCTATCAGCTCGGCTTCACTGTGATATTCCCGGATACCGGATAAATCCCGCCATGCGTTTTCAAACCAATACCATTTGTCATCAACATTATAATAAACAAACGAATGGGTTTCCTCCCCTTGACCATACTCATCCACGGACATGATGAATTTGGCAATAGGGCTGAAACCCATCCGGTTTAATTCTTGGTATTCCAATAACGCTTGGTCATGGCAGGAACCCATCCCCGTAGCTAGTACCACATCAGGTGACATCAGTGTAACGAAACCGGCATACACGATGCCCTTCATGACACTGAGTAAAGCTTCGGGAGATTCCAACATATCACAGCTTCCTCTGTACTAACTCAGTATGATTGCTGTGAAGCTTACCCTCGTTCAGGTCGGATTCAAGTAAATCGTGGAGCTTCTGTGCGTACTTATCTAAAGTATCGAGAATCTTCTGAGGTGTACCGGTTGTCTTTCTGAACGGGAGTGCCCTTCTGCCATAAGCATAGTAAGAAATTTCCGGAGCGGTAAGATAACTCTTATGCTGAACATTCAGAGTGATAGTAGCCGGCATAGGCTTATCGTTCTTAGAACTATTATCATAAATCGTCATCTCGTAAACCTCACCACTCTTGGTATTGTCTTCGAGGTCAATATCAAAAGCGATGTGAAGCATATCATTGTCACGGATGCCATGAGCTGTCTCAGAAGAATCCTTAGACAAAAACCATATAATCTGAATGTACTCCTGACCAAAAATCTTACGATTCTGAGCAATACACTCGCTGTCCGGGAAATACTTGTTATAGATGGTTTTAACAGAATTGATGAACTCGCCAACGGTCATCTGACCTCCGACGGCTTCGCTACCATAAACTAAAATCTTCATAGGCAATCTCCTTATCAATAAACTACTTCGTCAGCTTCGGTAAGCTGTAAATTAACAGTCTTTATACTAGTTACCTTATAGTCTCCGCCAACGCTGTAGCACTGAGCATAGAAGTAACCATCATCGAATCTGATTTCGTCAAAATCATCGCGAGGCGTAACCGGAATCTTGAAATCGATAGTAGCGTTAAACTGTTCCATGAACTGCGGTACCACTACTTCGTCCATAAACGCGAACAGCTCATCATAATCAGCGATGGTATCTTCATCAAGCTCAGTATCGATGTCAATGGATAAATCCAACTCATGATTATAGTCGAATGCCTGATTTATGCTTGCCGTAATCGTATTGATACCTTCAAGCTCAGGCGCGTCAATCTCAACCTGAATGTCGCCTACCTGCTTATAGACGGCACTATCCATCCACTGCTGAAATTCATATTCCTCGTCACGGTCTGAGAAATAAGCTTTATCAAGATTAGTCTTGATGTTACAACTACACTCTATCATAGGTTACTCTCCTTTATTATCAAAATCGGGCAGGTCACCCGTGTATTCCAAAAGTTGCTTCCGGCTAGGTATCGTTTCGATTTCCCAATAGGGTATCTCCCACTTATCCACCTTTTTGACATTAATTGACTTTACAGTAAGATTTGCCTCCGGCGTATCGTCCGTTATGTCCCGGATATCGATGATAAAAGCTCGCTTGTATTCTACGAACAGAACGATTACTAGCCCATAAGAACCCTTAATCTTCGATTTCTTCCTCAACCCTATCCTCTGAACATCAGTAAGTTGGCTGAAGTCAAAGCGGTCATGTATCGTAGCTTTGCTTTCGATGTGATAGTGGTACGGATACCGGTAACAATCGAAATCGGATATGTTCCTTGACACCATGTAGAACCCGGACATTTGGTCATAAATTCTATTCATGTCATAACCGTCTTCCGGGCGGTCTAGCCAAGTAAAAATTCGATGTTCTGCTACCTTGCCAAAATCTGTATCTGCCATACTATCACGTCGCCGGCTTTACCAAAGTCCGGATATGTAATCGCTGAATGTTATAACCACCGGCTGTAATGGAGCTAACCTTAGCTTTGCCATTTTCACCAATTACGATACCGTTGATTGTAGCGAAGCCACCATTACCGGCTGTAATAAACAGACCATCCCAATCGGTGACAGGTCCGGTAATGTCATATACATCATTAACCAACTTCAGTATTAAAGCTTCGCCGGCTTTAACATTCTCAGCATGAATCTGCTCATCGGTCTTTTCCCATAAAAGCTTGGCTGAGCCGACTGAGATACCGAACTCCCGCTTAAAAGGTTCATTGATATAATCGTCGGTAAATGCCGACCGGCGATAACTGCTGTGGGGAATATCAGGATACAATTCTCTAAGAACCTTATCCGCATCCATATAGCTACGAGTAGGACTGTTCTTATAAAGAATCTCATCGGCTTCTGCCACTAATTCACGATATACCGGACGGGAATCATCACGGATACGGATATCATACGCGTCCCAAGAAGCTACAGTCTTGTTCATGAAGTCTTTCAGACACTCCGGGATTTCATCAACAGCTTTGCTTTGAGCCTGCTTAGCCTGAAGCTGAGCCATATACTTATCAAGAACCGCCCGCATCTCCTTAATAGCCTTTTTAGAGTTGTAGATGGATTCCGCGTCATCAGCAATATTATACAGAGCCTTGCCGTACTTATCCTCATAGCTGAAACCATACTTCTCAACAAGTCTCCAAGTATTAACACCTAAACCCTCAGGAACTCTATGAAGAAAAGTGTCATTCTCTTTGAGGTAATTAAGATAGGGGATAAGGGCATCGTAATCGCTGTCATCAATATGACCTTTAAGAAGGCTCAGCTTCTTAGTAATAGCGTCTTCCTTCTTCTGAATCCACTCAGTCTTCTTATCGATTTCAGCCTGCTTCTTGGCTATCTTAGCCTGAATATCAGCTACATCAGATGCCTTGATATACCGCTTCATGTCATCCCCCCTTATACAAATTCAGCCCCGGTGTTAGGTAGGGCTGAATGTTATTCTACATATTATAACGATTGTATTTTTATTTTAGCGACTAGCGTTCGACCTCAATAACAATCGCCCTTGTAGCAATATTAATTGTCATATAACGGACAATATAATCACTAATACCGCCTTTACCTATTTTACGAGGAAGGCTAGTACCAAAACATTTAAGCACAGGTCCGGGCAACTCGTCCCAAGTGTAACCATCCGAGCAGTCATAGATTTCAATATTACAATTGATATCAAAATCTAACTCGCAAAATTCCCTAAGTGTAATACCCATGTATCAAAGCCTCCTTACTCTGCGTCTGCCCAACTGATGATGTAGCCATCACCCTTCTTAGCTGAAGGATACTGAGGATAAACCTTATATCCGCTAGCTGTAAGTGTTTCAAGTAATGTATCACTGATAGGTCTGCAATAGACGGCTCTCATCTCGCCGGTATTAGCGGCCTCGTTGATACAGTGAGCTACCTGCATTTCCTCTAACTCGGCTACCGCAGTTTCAGCAATCGTTTTAACAGCAGTTGCCTGCTGTAATGTTGCCATATCTTCAGGCTTAATTCGTGTCATACATTACCCCCGTGTTCTTCATTAAATTGATTGATTACCCTATCTTCTAAGTCACGCTGAAGGTCACAAAGTTCAAAATACCTCTTAGCGTTCTTATAATTATCTTCGACACAAACATGCCTACCGCTTCTACCAAGCAAAAGGCATTCTGTTCCGGTCTGCTTCTCGAAGTCTCTACGAGCGACCTCTACAAGATACCAATAATCAGAATCTTCCCTATCAGACCACTCGTCTGCCTCTAATTCCCACATGGTATGGTTCTTAGATAACTCTAAACAAACATCATATCCATTGTCACGACCGTCGTAATAACATAAAGCCGGGGAGTTAGATAAAGCGTAAACTTCTTTAACCGCGTCTGCAAGCTGTTGGAAATCGTAGTCCTCTACCCAACATATATCACCCAAAAATTCTTGTAATCTTTCAGGTGAAGAAACTACATCATCGATATCATCAAAATCGTACTCCCAACTGTCGTACTTGAATCTATCGTAAACTTCTTCGCAGAACCAATCCATATCCATTTCAAGCATAACAAATACACTCCTTATACTATGCTATATAAACCATCCGGGTACTCTCCGTATTGGGACGCTTCGCCCCAATCGTCCGGTGTAATAACAATAGACTTGCCCGTAATCTGATTCTCAAACTCCTGATATAATCCCTGAGACATATCAAGCGCGTAATCTACTACTTCCTGAAAATCATTAGAATAAAACTCATCCATAAGACCCCTCAGGTTTTCCTGAAGGTATCCCTTAACAGAATATTTGTAAAGCTCATCGTTTTCATCATAGGGGCTATCCGTACTAGATGCACTTACCATGTTGGCAAAATACTTAGGCTGTGTAGAACCATATACGGCACCATCAGCTACTTCGCCTACGAAAACTTCCAAGCCTCCGATAACTGCTTGGAAGTCATACTGCTCGTCAGCAAGGTAGTCCATATACTCATAGCCGAGTTCCTGCATAAGGACATCATACAGCTCGTCGATATCAACATTATCAACATCAGTTTCGTCCTCGTAATCAGTACCGGCTTTAGGGAACAACGGGTCACCTAAAGAGTTCAGATAGTCGAGAACATCAGTTGCTAATGCCCTATCGGTCTTCATGAGTTCAAGTAACTTCGGACACTCCATGCTAGCATAGTAGGTGTAAGCGGTTGTCTCTACATCGCAGTCGCCGAGCCACTGACCCTTATAAAAGAAATGTACTACATTATTTGTATCAAATACACTTGAATCATTTGCCATAAGTCGCTGTCTCCTTATTAGTCTTTATCCCATCCGCGCTTCTTGTATTCAGCCCAACTCTTTTCTACAAGAGCCTTCATGTCAGCATCGGAAATGTCGAGTGTAATATCAGTCCAATCGGAATCAGCAACATCGCCGGAATCATCTAAGAAAGCCGGAGAAATGGAAATAAGTGCTTCCTGCCAAGACTTGCCGTCATAATCCTTAGGTAAAGATACTTCGAGGGTAAAGCCTAATAAACCGTCCTCACCGAACAGCTTCTCAGCATACTCAGCATCTTCGCTATAAAAGAAGAATCCGATGTCATGGTCAGAGGGGTAGATGTCATCAAACTTGACCTTATCGGCATACTTCATACCGGAAGTGGACATGACTTTGCGAGAACCCTGAATCTTATCACAAGCATCTACATCATCACCGGGTCTGCCCATGCCTTCGTACTTACCGCCGGCAAGATTAAAGTCATCGTACAAATCGATAATAAGTTCATACTGCGCAGAACGGAGGTTCTTGCTGTTATACTTCATGTTCTCAATAGCTGAACGGATAGCACTGATGGACTGATTATCAATACCATCAGATAAATCTTCCAAGATTTCATCCTGCCTTCTATTGAGGTTGTTGTTATGAGAATCAAAGTAATCCCTGATTTCCTTAGCTCGCTTGATAATTTCCTTTACGAGCTTAGTCTTCTTAGCATCAGGTTCGTTAGGTTCCTTGGAAGCCTTAACCTGCTTGCTAGTAAAGACATCAAAATCCTTCTCCCAAAGACCATTCTTACGGACATTGAGGTTGACCGGGGTTTCGTTACCCTTATTATCAACCACGAAGAAATCATCTGAACCATAGTCATCAAACATGACATTCAGGAGTGATTTAAGGGACTGAAGCGCCTTGGCACTTGATGTAAACCAATACTGAGGATTAGAATCCATCCTAGACTTGCTTACCCACAATTCCTTGTTTTTACGCCAATCCTTTACAAGGTAGTATTCACCCTCGTCAGAAACGGACTTAACCGTATAAAGCGTACCATCCTTGGAAGCCTTAATCTTACGACTAGCCGTAACTCCGCCAAAAGATGCTAATCCGGCACGGAGTTGGTCTTCGATATCATCTGTCAACTGAATAGCGACAAACCTAACCATCTCTCTCGGGGTATCATAGCGGTTATACTTGAAGGTATATGTTGCTGTGAACTCCTGACCGTTTACGCTGTCGAGATATGCACCATAACGGTGACGAGAGAAAATCTCAGGGTCATAATGACTTACGCACTGAACTGTAACAGATATGGCATACTCAGCCTTATCCCAATTATAGCCATGCTTTACATCAACAAGCTCAAAATCAGCGCCTTCACTACGGAACATGTGAGTGAGGTTGTCGGTAACTATCCAACCGATATCGCCTAACTGCGTATCATTGAAATAATCGATACCATCCTCATAACCGGGCATTTTGCTCATATGATTAATCTCCTTGCAAAGAAATAGAATTAGCTATCTTTATTAAAGGTTTTAATATAATAACGATTACCCGGTAGTTATCTCGTAAAAATCGGGAGAATTTTTCGTGATAATCGTAAAATCAAAAGCCACCGGGAAAATTCCGGTGGCTTTTTGTTCCTTACTTCAAACAGCTAGATTAAGCAGAATAGAACTCAGGATTGCCAATTATTTCATAACCATAATCAGCCAATGCAACTTCCAAATCCGCGATAATAGCGTCTGTATCAATAGCTTCGTCAGCACTGCAAGTGAATGCCACACCTGCCTGAATAGGCTTTGAGGGATAATCTTCCTGCCAATCAGGGTAATCGACATCCCTAAACAGAACATTATTGATTTCACAGCCAACGAATACATCGGAAATGATGTCTTCAACTACCTGCTCATCCAAGCCTTCCGGTGCTAAAAAATCAAAAGAGAAATTTCCCTCTACACCATAAAGCTGTTCGTACTCATATTCCTTATCGAACTGAGGGCGACCATAACCGTAAGGGGATTCGCTAGCCTTAACTTCGGTGCTTCCGTAGCAACTATAGCTTCCGCACCAATCCTCGAACTCCTTGATACTGTTACGATTACGCTCAGCAGTACGATAATCAGTATCACCATCCGGAAGTGTTCTATACTTATCGTTTAACTTACGGATTTCATCCTGACCGAAGTTCTCGTAAAGACCTCTCTTAGAAGCCTTAGCCTGCAAAGCTTTCTTGTACTTAGCGATATCAGTATCAACAGAAGCCTTCGTATAATTCGATGGATACTTTGTAAATTTCTTTGCCATACTGTGATATCCTCCTATCACATATTATAACGATTGCAATTTTAGATTACTGAAAATCTTCGGGCTTCATGTAAATAGCCTTGGAGATAACGAGTGTGACGCTAACCTCAACAAGTCCGCCCTCCTGATTCATACCGCCGTTCTTCAGCTCCTTAATCCAAGTGCCCGGGCAACGGATGATATCACGGGGATTTCCCTGACCGTCGTACTTAATAAAGAAAACCTGCCTCATGTACTGCTGAGGAAGTCCCATCTTCTCTGTAACCGGGTCGTAAACCTGATTTCTCCACTCTCTCAATGCCTGAATGACATTAGGAGTTGTGAAGCAGTTAAGTGTCCAATCGACATCGCCGAATGTTACCTTATCCGGGAACTTGATGATACCGTTACCATAGTGAACTTCGATTGACTGTTCTTCCTCAGTAATCTCAGAAACTTCCTTAGTGGAAAGCGTAAGGAGGTCGCTGAACTCGGAAGGCGTTGTGCCGTCCATGTTGTAGATTCTGATTTCAAAGTTCTGCTGTGTAAGGGGTACATAGTTGTCAATACCAAGCATGTGGTTGGTTCCCATAGCAAGAGGTGTAAACATGTTATATTTCTCCTTTACATATTTATAGTTTGATATTTGTAGTAAAGGTGAATATAACCTTATATGTGAGTATCACTGAAAAATTCAAAAAATACCACTTGATATCTGACTATGAACATAAGCCGACCCGACATCGATTCTGAAACATACAAGCAATTTCTGATACTGATTAATCAAAAAGTCAGTCAAGCTGTCATGTGGCTCGGCTATAAACATATTGATTATGTGTGGAACAACCGAATCGATAATCATCTGTACCGGCTATACATCCCTAAAAAGGATTTACTGCTCGACTTTGAATATTACCCGGTGAATAACATCGAATACAATTACATCCGGGTTAATTATGATACGGACATCATCCAACTCCTTGAACGCCTATTTCCCTCCACGGTCATCGATACTAATGAATTAGATGTATGGAAGCTGAACCAAAAGGCAACTAACAACTTCTTGCGAAAGAACAAAGCGTCTCCGGTATATGATTCAGCCGTACTTCGATTAGCCCTAGTCAAAGACAACACCATCTATCAGTGCATTGTCATGAAGGATAATCGCATCATCCGGAATGTCACGCGTCAAAACTGCTCTGTACCCTATGGCACATATATTCTGCTCAGGTACCTTAATGAGATGTTCGGCATGACTGAAATTCTGCTCACGGAATCCCTAGAAAATTCGTACACGAATACGCTGTATCAGATACTCAATCTCCCCGTAATAATGAAGACTAAAAAGCGGAAGATTTGGTGGAACCCGGACGGCTGTAAGTGGAAAATAAAAAAGGGACTAACCTCTCAGTTCGTCCCCTTCTATTACTGCGAAACTGTAATTTATCGCTATCCGGAATGATTAGGTTGTGCTTGTAAGCAGGCTATCTACCGCAGTGAACAGCTTGAAGTCAACATGACCATAAAGCATCTTCATAGGCTCGGAGTAGTCTCCGCCTTCGAGTGCGTCAGTAACCTTCATAAAATCCTCGTAATCGAGCTTGCCATAGAGCAATTCGAGAACCTGATGTGTGACTGAGGTTTCAGTCTTGATGATAGGCTTGACCTCCGGCTTAGCTGTCGGAATCTGCTCAGGTACCTCAGGAAGTTCAGCCTTCGGCTTATTACCCTTGCAGACAGCCGGTGCCCTATGATGAAGTGCCTTATAACTCTGATGAGCCTTATGGAACTCGCCCTTACCCCTCATGAACTCGACTTCGAACAAGTCACAGAACTTCTTGATGATTTCATCATTCGGCATATACATCCCGGTGAAATACTTGCCAACCAATACGCGGTGACATCCGGTGGCTTCAGCCACCGCATCGATGGTCTTACCGCACTCTACACGCTTTCTGCTCCAAAAAGTATCCGTGAAAGCACAAGGCGCGTGATTTGCTTTGCCCTTCTTGCCTACTCCGCGTCTGATAGCGGATTCCGGGATGTCTTTAACATCGATACCGAGTGCCTGAGCCAAGCTCGGAACATGACGCTCCGGAACCGGTGCCCTACCGGCGAACCAAGCGCCGAGGTTACCTGAAGTCTTGAACCCCATCCTCTTGGCAATCGTATCGATAGTCAACCCCTTCTCTACGCGTACCTGATTAAGATAAACTCCTTTTGAGCTAGTCCTACAGTGCGCCTTCCTAACTGTCTTTTTCGTCTTACCCATTAGTCTAAACTCCTTTCGGATTAATGCTATACGCAGGTATTTGCCCCTACACCTATATATAACGATTATCGTTTTAGAATAATAAAAGGAGTTCAATTAAGAACTCCCTTTATGCGTCTGTAATGGGTTGTGAGGTTTATGTGTTAGCAGAAGGCGAAGGGTCTTCTGTCTTAACTTGTTTGGTATTCAAAACATTACGCTGTAAATGTCTCGGCGTGTACGACAGCATTACGCATCCATTTGTTTTGAGTACAATGGTGGACTGATATAATGCACCGGTACTGATGTAATCAAAACTGCCGGATTCCTTCTTGATGCCGTAATCGAAATCTACATCGATGGCAAATCTAATCTTGCGGTCAGATTCATAAGGCAACTGAATCGTCAGGTAGTACATCGAAATGTACTTATAGAACAGCTCGCGGGACAACTCATCGGTATCAGCCACATTGGTGGATAAGATACGGAGCGTGTACTGCATCTTCACCGGTAACGCTCTCTCATAATAGATATTATTCTTATCATTATCGAAGACGCACGGTGTACCGAATTGATACCTAGTGAAATTGGTCAGCTCTCGGTCTATTGCAACATCCGGGTCACGATTCAAAAGAATCAGTGGGTAGGTAATAGTGTCATCCTGAATCTGAGCGAGTATTCCCGGATAATTTTCTGCATCCGTAAGGAATACATTCTGATTCATCTCAGATGTAAGTGACTTCTTAATATCATCTACTATTGCCCGGTCATATAGGTAGAGCATTAATATTCCTCAGCCTTTTCAAGGATTTCTACTACATCGGATAATTGGGCAGACCAACCTCTTTCTTCATTAGGTCGAGCTGTAACCCAAAGCCAACCGCCATCAATGCTATGCACATATCGAATGTTGCCGTTATAAAGTTTAACCTTATCCCCAACTTCAACATCATACATGATGTCTTCGTGTGCTTTCTCTTTAGCCTGATAATCAAGGTCTTCTATAATTTCATTAAAATACCATGTATCTTCTTTGTCATTTTCAATTTCGGCACGGACGGCATCAACAACACCCTGCTGAACCGCAGTTTCGCATAAAGAATAAAGTTTGTCATAGAGCTTGTTATACTCTTTATTAAAATCGACCCCCAACTCAGTAATATAGTGGTTGTTATCTGCAAGTAGCTTAGGGTCAGAAAATCCGTCAAGTGCCGAGGAAAGCGCTTCAATAGCCCAAACTAAATCATAATCCTCAAATTCTTTAATATTATCAGCCATAGAATCCTCCTATAAAAATGACATATACATATAGATAAAAGGTTTAGCCCTATTTAACTAATGTGACATTCTCATCAATAATCGTTTCCGTAGATGGTGTGACTACGCCATATTGGTTGATTTCGTATGGTCCGAACACGATGGATGTTCCCGGGTTGTCATAAACCATGGATACAATATTCGTCTTCCGGATTTTATGCCCATCGTAATTGATATCAATATCATCATAAGAACCATCTGAATATAAGATGTGAAAAGCCTCATCGGAAGCGTCAAACCAATCGTAAGCGAAATTTTCAAGATACACATCAATATAGCTGAAAACTTCTTTACGAGTAGTTTCCTCTACGATGATGTCGCAATCTATATCATTGATATGGTATGTCTTGCGCTTATATGGCTGAAGCTTGTATGCACTCACAAGTCTTTTCATAGTATCACCCCTCAGTGAACTCTTTATCATAATCCGCAGTGAACTCGTCCCAAATGTCCCATAAGCGGTTGTTGTCCTCTCGGCTACCATCACCCGTATGCAGAGTGTAACCGGAAGTCCGGGATGTCTCATAAGTATCAATGGCTACAAACAGATTACCGTCATTGTTGTAGGCAATATAGCTGTCAGCCACAACACCCTCACGGGAATCCATGTACTCGGCAACATCCTTATCAACATTCCTGATGCAGGAATTTGGAATATATGCTTTTTCTATCATAGTAATAAACCCCTTTATCCGACTACCAATGTAATCAAATTGTCATATATCTATATTAACGAGTGGCTTAATACAATAGAGGCTATACTATTTGTCGCCGGGATGGCTATCGTCGATATATGCGCCTCTGTAATCGGTGTTATCTTTAATGAAATGGCTAGACTTGTTAAAGGTCTGAGCAATTTCCTTACGGGTTCTTCCGACAATGGGCTGTCCGTTGGCAATAGGTACTACCTGACAAATCAGGTGGTCGGCCGCCACCATGTCGTATGTAATCTCAGTAACCCTGAACTTGCGCTCGGTTACCTCCGAGTATAGACCGGACATAGTAAAAACACTGTCCTTTTGTACTTTAGGCAGATTCCAACTACAATGGATAAGGAATGGTAAATCCTTATCCCCGTCAACAACCCAACCATACCTCTTGAAGGTCTTTACCTTAGGGTTGCCATCGAAAAAGATATGAGTGTCCATCGGTTCAGAATATGAATCGATTTCAGGCTCGCCCTGCTCATTAGGCTTAGCAAGGTTGGGAAATTGATAGGTACATTTTACCCCTTGAAGCATTAAAGCTTCGTCATACCTCTTTCGCCAAAGTAATATATCAGGACCAATAAGATTCTTAACCATTAGTAATCTCCTTAAACATATAACCTTTATATGGTCTATTTTCTTTAATAGAACGATATACCCCGTCATGACCTAAACGCAGTGCCTTACATGCTTCAAGTCTATTTGTGAACACCTCGCCGGTAGTTATGCATAAAACCGGTTTGTTATTTACAGACAAAGCAATATCAGACATTTTCTTCATATGTTCCTTGCTCCAAGCAGGGGTCATCCCGTTCACAACTGCATGGTACTGATTCTCATAACGAGTTACCCATTCTAAATTATCTACGCAGTTATTAGTCTTATTACCGTCTTTATGATTTACTTCAGGTTTATCATCTAAATTAGGTAAAAAAGTTTGAGCTACTAATCGATGTAGCAAATATTTGGTTGTTTTATGGGATTTGTCCGTAAGTGATACACTGCAATATCCGGCAGAATCTTGCTGTATATTAAGCAATTTTCCTCGTACTATGTTAGGTCTGCCTGAAACTCTTTCAACAACTCTCGGACAACTCCACACCAAACCATCTTCAGAAATTTGGTATAAACCTTCATAACCTAAAATGTCATGCCATTTCCCAATAGGTCTTCCACATTCTTTAGATTCAAATGTGGCTAAATCAGCGACATATACAAATGTATAACCACGATGCGACTTGCCGTCACGCAAAGAATCAAAGACAGAAGATATGGGAATATTAAAATGATGAGATGCCTCTGCTTTAGTAGAAAAAATCTCATTAGTTTCAATACATTGAATTGGCTCTCGTCTTCCGTATGGCATTATTACTCGTTACGCCCCTTACTTACCCTATATTACTGTAACTTAAAAACCTCTTTATTGAATCGTTCAACATCCTTGGGCTTATCAATATCACATGTATAATCTCGAATTACAGTATAATTCAATGCTATCCTATTTAAGGGGGTATGCTTTACCACTTGCCAAAATTCCCAAGACAGTGGAACTGCCCTCCTGAAACATCCGGACTTAAATAGTCTCATGCATTCATTCTGTGCCTGCTTTAGATGCTTCTGATTAACCACCTTAAACGCAAACGGTTCTTCGTATGGCTTAATGTAATTCTCAGCAAAAGGCTTGGCTGAAGCAAAAAATTCGATATCATCGGTTTCAGTCTCAATAATAGTTTTAATCGCTTCAGGCGAAAATACTACATCCCCAAAAAGGTATGTGCATGGCTCGTATAAAGGATAAAAAGCCTCCGACCACAAACCGCCCTTTTTGCCGTAGTTATTAGTGTGCTTTAAGACCGGGACACCGAATTGCTCAAATATAGGATTATTTGAACTGATGGAAATATCGGTTATACCCTGCTCCCTCAGTAGGCGTATAGTCCGGGCAACTAAAGGCTCACCATTGATTATGGAAAGATGTTTTGGGGTATCCCAATAATCATAGTGTCCACCGCACATAATGACATATTTCATGAATTAACCCCTCGCCTCCAATATCACCCGTTATCATTGTCATTAATTATATCAACGATATTCGCTACAAAATCGAGCCAAGTCCAATCGAAACCCATTGTCTGCTCTAAGTCAGTGAGGTTCATGGCACCACTTGTAACAAGAGCGTCAACAAACGGCTTCTTGCCACAAGTGAAGTCATTGTTAATCCAATCGGGACACTTCGCCACATTGAACACTACAATATACCTAGAATATCTGCCGTCCGGTTTATCCTGAACATCCAAGCGCCTGAGCTTATCATAGCCCAAATCCATTACAGTCCTCAGGAAGTTTATCTGAGCTTCACTGAGGTGCTGATGGATTTCGAATGTGATGTCAAATCCGAACTTGTTCAGCTCGGCAAGTATCTCATCCGTAGAAAATTCCTTAATTATTCCGGAAATTGGGTCAGGTGTGAGCAGACTGCCGGATGAATTGACGAGACATGCAAACAGCACTCCGTACAAGGTG